>JAGDMX010000260.1 GCA_017860725.1 Chloroflexota bacterium
ATCCGATGCGCAAGCTACTTGGTGTGGAACGTGTCGCCCAATTGGAAAGCGCCCTCTTTAACGCTCAGGATAACGTCAAACAATGGCAGTATCGTCTGGGAATGGCAGAGCCTGAGTCGCCCTGGGGTGCATCCAATAATCCAGTAGACTCATCCCCGTCCAATCCAGTTGGCCTCGCTGCATCTCCCCAAACAGCCACTCCAGCCCCAGCCAATCCACTCCCATCAGCCACCCAACCGCTGTCAAGCGACCAGGCTGCAAGTACTCCAGCTGGGCCTCTCCCCACCGCCACGCTTGTCCCATCCCCCACCCCGGCCTCCTGGACCCTGCCAAATCTGGAACCCTTCGCTGATTCTCCGGGAGAAGGCATCTGGCAGCCATATATCAACACCCCTGATGGGGAAGTAGTCGCCTTGCGCACGTTTTTGCAGCCTGATCCGGAACGTCCTTATGCTCTGGTTGCAGTGGTCGCCTTCGATTTGACCAAAACCCGCCTGCATTATGTCCTGGGATTGAAAGAACCGGCCAGGCCCGGCGGACCTCATGGCTGGGGAGTGATCCCGAATGAGGATAAACAACCCGGTAAATTGCTTGCCGCCTTCAACGGTGGTTTCATCGCCGAACACGGGTATTACGGCGCCATGGCAGATGGCGTCACATCATTGGCTGGCAAGGCCGGGCTCGCCACCCTGGGGATCTACAAAGACGGTACCGTGCGCATCGGTGAATGGGGAAAAGATCTTTCTCTGGGAGAAGACTTTGCTGCCTGGCGTCAAAACGCATTGTTAATCATCGATGACGGTCAGATCAATCCAAAAGTTCACACTGGCACCTACATTGAATGGGGCGCCAATCTCGACGGTGCTATTGTCACCTTGCGTTCCGCGTTAGGCATCAGTAAGGACAACCAGGTGCTATACTATTTCGCCGGACCAAGTCTGAGCATGCCCGTCCTGGCAGATGCGATGGCCAGAGCTGGAGTCCATAATGGTTTATTGATGGATATCAATCCCACCCACGCCCATTTCACTGCCATGCGGGATGTCAACGGTGAACTGGTGGCCGAATCGCTCTACGAGCAGGTCATGGACTTATGGATCGACCGCTACCTGGGTGTCTGGGACCAGGATTTCTTCTACGTTACCGCCAAAGAATAACTTCATTATCACCTGATCACAAATGGGTTCTTAGATGAAATTCATAGCATACCTATGGGTCTTGTTGGGGTTGCTCTCGCTTGCCGCCTGTGGGGAAGTCAACGCGGGCGTCATTCAGGCATCGCAAACCGCCATCCTCCCTGACGCCTCTTCAACGAATACAGTCTCACCAACTCCTACGTCTACACCGCCCACTGCAACACCGCAAACATCCCTCACCGAAAATAGCACACCTCTACCCGCAACCCAGGTTAGCGTGACACCTACACCCGCTGATGTGATCACGCTTCCCGATTTGCAGGCTTACACCTGGCAGGTGGTGGCAGACGGCTTCGACCAGCCGGTCGCGCTGCTGGATGCCATGGATGGCTCAGGCCGCTTGTTCGTAGTGGAACGCAGTGGTCTGGTGCGCATCATCCAGGATGGAAATGTGCTGCCCACACCTTTCCTGGATCTGCAAGATCGAATTGGCCTGACCGGCAGTACCTCGGCAGGTGTATTAGGAATGGCCTTTCACCCAAATTTCAGCAAGAATGGGCTTTTTTTCATTCACTATACTAATTCAAGCGGTCAGTCGGTCATTGCGCGTTTCCAGGCCAATGCGGACTTGAGCGCTGGCGATCCAATCACAGAGCGACGCCTGCTGGAGATCGATTATCCGATTGGAGAACATAAGGGCGGCGATCTCGCTTTTGGGCTGGATAGCTTTCTCTATATCAGCATCGGCGATGGAGGTGGGCCAGGGAATGGAGATCAGGCAGGCAATGCCCAAAATCCGGGGACCCTCTTAGGTTCTATCCTGCGTATTGACGTAGATGGTGAGGACCCATATGCCATACCGCCTGATAACCCATTTGGCTCGGGCGGTGGACGGCCCGAAATTTGGGTATATGGGCTGCGCAATCCGTGGCGATTCTCCTTCGACCGGCTAACCGGCGATCTTTTCATTGCCGATGTCGGCGAAAATGCCTGGGAAGAGATCAATTTCCTTCCAGCCGGGACGCGTGGTGGGTCGAATTTTGGCTGGAACTACTTCGAGGGAACCCATCGCTATCAGGGCCAACCGCCGCCTGGGCTGATATTGACCGAGCCGATTTTTCAGTACGATCACAACCAGGGCTGCTCCATCGTCGGCGGGGTAGTTTATCGCGGCCAGGCGCTTCATGAATGGCAGGGGGTTTATATCTATGGCGATTATTGCCAGGGGCATGTGTGGGCCCTCCTGCGCCACCCGGACGGTAGTCTGGAAAATCAGTTGCATGAGAAAGTTTCGGCGTATATCACCGCCTTCGGGCAGGATCAGGCAGGAGAGGTCTACTTGGTGGATATTGGGGGGGAGATTTTCAAGCTGGTAAGGAAATAATCCTGGCTGATTAAACGCTTGATATTCAAGCTTCAATAACGAGAAGGGGATTCGGCATCGATCATCCTACCCGATCAGTCGGCAACACGTTTAAATCCCGTCTGGATGAACAATTGTTCCGCGGGTGCGTTTCCGTCTGTAATCACCGCCTGTACCGCTGCATATTCGAGATCTCGCAGGCCACGCAAGGTAGTAATCAGTAAGGACCTCGCCAGACCCTGCCTCTTCATCTCAGCGCTCGTCATGATATAGGCAATAATCGGAATCTGAAGCTCTGTCGACTCAGCGATCAAACAGGCAGACACTATCTTCTTTCTTAACTCGTAAACTTTCGAACAATCCATAAGCTGCGGGCCACCCCTCTCTCCTGCAAAATACGCCCGCACTTCATTGAGAGCGTCCTCATATGTTTCCCAATCATCGATCGTCCCCTTATATGCATCTAACATCAACCTGGTTAGATCTTCGAGATCAACCACTTGCGGTGATCGAATAATCATATACCCAAGCGATAATTCAGGTTCCGGCCGAACAAATTTATCGAGATCTAGACGATAAATGCTGCGCAGACCCATTCTTAGGCAACCTCCTGCAAACCGTGTAATACCAAAATTAGGAATTCCATTAAGAACATGTAAACATTGTAAGATTTGGCACAATTGAGGATTACAATGGTGATTGGCCGAAAGTGATTTAATAAAAAATCAGGACATTGACTGCCAATCACTCGAGCAAACCGCTGGTCTGATTGCCGAATGATTAAAATACTTCCAGCGGTTTGCCAATAAAGTAACTCAAAATTAGAATAATATATCTGCAATATAACACACAATCCCAAAAGGGAGAAAACGATGAGGGTTAATCCGTCCCAAGAAATTCCGACGAGAGATAAATTAAAAGGTTCAATTCCCCCCGGTCCAATCGGCGGAAATATCGTTAGCAACCTGATCAGCTTTCGTAATAAAGGCATGATCGAATACTTCATGGAGGCCTGGCAAACCTACGGTGATATCGTCAGATTTCAAATGGGGCCGATCGAAAATTACTTGATCACAAAGCCTGATGATATTCACTATGTCCTGGTGAAGAACCACGAAAATTACACCAAAGGCGTGAGCATGAAAAAGCTCAAGCTCAGCCTGGGAGAAGGCTTGTTTGCCAGTGAAGGAAGTATATGGAAACGCCAGCGCCAGATAATGCAGCCACTCTTTACCCCCCGCTCGGTCAATAGTTTCGCTGGCATGATGGTTGAGGATATTGAAGCCATGCTTCAGCGCTGGGAAAAACCCACAGATAGCCGGACGCCAGTGGATATCAACCAGGAGATGATGCGGCTTGCCATGGGGATCATTGGACGAACAATGTTCAACATCTCCATTGATCAGGAAGCCATGCAGGCTGCCAGTGCTTTTGCCTATGTGCTCGAGTTTGTCAGCCAACAAACCATCCGGTTTGTTGATATTCCCATGTTCATCCCAACGCAGGCAAACCGGCGCTTCAATGCTTCAATGCGCATCTTAGATGAATTTATCTACAATATTATTGCCAAACGCCGCCAGGACCTTGATGCCAACCAACAAAATGACTTGCTTGCTCTGTTGATGCGCGCTCGTGATCCCGAAACGGGCGAACCCATGAGTGACAAACAGCTTCGGGATGAGGTGATCACGATCTTTTTTGCAGGGCACGAGACGACCGCCCAGGCGCTCACCTGGACCTTGTTCTTGCTCGCCCAACATCCTCAGGAAGAAGCCAAATTACACACTGAGCTGGACAAGACTCTCTATGGGCATACTCCTCACATTGAAGAACTCGAATTGTTACCGTACACTCGAATGGTTATCGACGAATCGATGCGCCTTTACCCCCCCATTCTGCTCTTCGCCCGAGAGACGCTAGAACCAGATACCATCGACGGTTACCATATTCCAGCAGGTGCAATGATCACCCTCAGCCAGTACATCACGCACCGCCATCCAGACTATTGGGAACAGCCAGAAGCCTTCAATCCTGAGAATTTCACCCCCGAACGCATGGCTAAACGCCCGCGCTATGCTTACTTTCCCTTCGGAGGCGGGCAGCGGATCTGTATTGGGAATAATTTTGCATTGCTTGAAATGGCCCTGGCGCTCTCAATGATTGGCCAGCGCTTTCAGCTCCGGCTTGTCCCTGGGCAAAACATCCAACCCAGGATGGTTGGCACCCTGCGCCCCAACGCGCCGGTGATGATGACCCTGGAACACCGATAATTCATTAATAAATTATC
>JAGDMX010000261.1 GCA_017860725.1 Chloroflexota bacterium
ATCTTTTTATCCTGGTAAATGGCCTGCACACCGCGCCCTTTCAAGGCCTTGAACTGGTCCACTGCTGGGATCGGCACCTCGCTCTCAGCCGCTTTCTGGCGGATTGCCTGTGCAATAATATGCTCGGAATCACCCTCCACTGCTGCCGCCAGGGCCAGGGCTTCATCGGGACTGGTGGTTTGTTCCTGGACAGCCATACTCACCACGCCTTGTTCGCCTTTTGTCAAGGTACCGGTTTTGTCAAAAATCACCATGTCTAACAGGCGGGCTTTCTCAGATGCCAGCCGGTCGCGCACCAAGATGCCATTCTGCGCCCCGATGGCGGTTGTGATCGCCACTACCAGCGGGATCGCCAAACCCAGGGCATGCGGGCAGGCAATCACCAGCACGGTTACCACCCGCTGAAACACTTCCTGGTCCACCCCTGAGGTTAATCCCCAGCCAACCAGGGTCAGGAAAGAAGCTGCCAGAGCGATGTAAAACAGCCAGCCGGCCGCTTTGTCCGCCAGTACCTGAGTGCGGGATTTGCTCTGCTGGGCTTGCTCCACCAGGCGCATGATGCCCGCCAGGGTAGTTGCCTCGCCGGTGGCGGTGACCTTAACACGCAGGCTGCCGTCCGTGTTGATCGTCCCGGCGATAACACGATCGCCGGGTCGCTTCTTGACCGGAAGGGATTCGCCGGTGATCATCGCTTCGTTGACATCGGAGCTGCCCTCAATAATTTCCCCATCGGCCGGCACCGCCGTTCCTGGACGGATTAAAACCAAGTCCCTGGTCTTCAATCCACTCACTGGTATGGTTTCCAGTTGCCCGTTTGGCAGGATGCGATCGGCCGTATCCGGCATCAAACGGGCAAGTTCATTCAGTGCCCCGGAGGCCTGGCGTACGCTGCGCATTTCCAGCCAGTGACCCAGCAGCATAATATCGATCAACGTAACCAGCTCCCAGAAGAAGTCCTCCCCCAGGTTGAACAGAAATGCAGCCAGGCTGTATAAAAACGCCGCGCTGATCCCCAAGGAGACCAGGGTCATCATCCCCGGCTGGCGATTGCGAATCTCCGGAACCGACAGGCGCAGGAACGGTGTCCCTCCGTAAATAAATATGACCACAGAGATAACCAGTGGTATCCACTGGTTGCCGGGAAAAGCCGGCATGGAAAAACCCAGCAGCATTTGCAGCATCGGGCTGTATAGAAGTACCGGGATACTCAACACCAGACAAACCCAAAAGCGCCGGCGAAAAAGCTGCTCATGTCCGGTGTGATCGGCGTGAGCCTGGCGATCATGATCAGCATGTGAGCTCGCTCCCTGGGATGGAGTAAGGGTAGCTGTTGATACCCCGTGCCCCGGCTGATGAGTAGGTTCGTGGCTCCGCCCTTCGTGTGCCATCTCAAGTTGGTGGGCAGCCAGGTTATGCTGAGGTGGGTGGGCAGCTTGAGTCTCAACCTGGGAATCCGGTTTTTCAGCTAAGTGATGCTGGTGTTCTTCCATGGTTCTAAATTTCTAAAAAGGGGTTCTGTTAATTTTGTTGGAATGCATGCAGGGATCAATTAAAGCCGTGAATTTCGATCGGTTGGTATTATAATCAAATTAGATAAATCAGAGATGAATTGCTCTAAACAAGAGATTGGTGTTCATCCCCGTCAGGTTAAGGAGGAAAAGATCAAGGTCTTTTGTAGGAGGCCGACATGAGAATGATGCGATGGTGTATTTTATTGATGCTAATGACTTTGTTGGCGGCGTGTAGGGGGATTTACCCTGGTTGGGGGATGCATCGCAGGCAACCAGCGCTGGCCGAATCATATAACTCAAATGGCGAGCAAATCTACTTTACCGGTGTCAATTCTCGGGGAGAATTTATCACCTATTCCGGTGGTCCAGGCTTTGGCGGGATGATGAATTCGGTTGTCTCCTGTGTATCCTGCCATGGCAGTGATGGCCGTGGCGGGCTGCACTGGATGCATATGCAGCGCATGGATGCACCGGATATCCGTAACAGCTCATTGAGCATGGAGCTTGAGGAACACCAGGGTGCAGGGCATGACGTCTACAACCTGGAGGATTTTCGCCTGGCTGTGATCGATGGAAGCCATCCGGATGGCGAGCCCCTGGATGAGAATATGCCAAACTGGCAGATCAATGATGCCGACCTGGCCGACTTGTTTGAGTATATCAAAACTCTACCCTGATTAGATCAAACACAAAGCGGGAGCCATCGGATGATCCGTCGCTCCCGCTTCCTGCAGCTTTACTTAGATGGCGTTTACTGAGTCAGGCTTTCGATCACTTCGACAAAGCTCTCAAAAGGCTGGGCGCCGATGATCGGTCGCCCGTTAATCACGAAGGACGGTGTGCTCTGTACGCCAATCTGTTGGGCAGCGGTAGTTTCCTGCTCGACAATGTCTGTGTACTTCCCGGAATCCAGGCATTCATTGAACGCCGCCGTATCCAGGCCGAGTTCTTCAGCAAATCCTTTCAGGTTGTCCTTGCTGAACGCGCCCTGGTTTTCTCCGGATTGCCGCTCAAACAACAGATCGTGGTATTCCCAGAATTTATCCTGATCTGCTGCGCACTCGCTGGCTTCGGCTGCCCATTTGGATTCATCGCCTAGAAAGGCAAAATGCCAGTAGGCCAGGCGGACTTTGCCGCTGTTGACATATTCTTCATCGATCTGGCGACCCGCGCCAGTGGCATGTCTGCCGCAGTATGGTCATTGGAAGTCGCTAAACTCGATGATGGTGATCGGGGCGTTTTCATCACCCTTAAAATGGCGTGCCTGACCCACCAGAAAGCTCATCATCTGATCGCGCGACTCCGCCACCTGGGTAGGGTCGACCGTTGGTTGGGGGGTTCCTGCGGTTGGTGCAGCCGGTTCAACAGCGGCTGCCTCGGTGGGAGAACCTGCCTGTCCCGAGAGCCTATCAGCGATATAGGGGCGCACCAGGTAGCCGCCCACCAGGCCTACCACCAGCATCACCACGGCCAGGATCGGTGTCCACCATGAATATACATTCAACACTAGTGAGGGCTTCTTGCCCGCTCCATCCTGGTCTTCGTCTAGCGGTGGACCTTCGTCAAACTCATTAGGTGTAAATTCTGGATCGTTTTCACTCATAGATTGTCTGTATTGCACCTCGCATTGTCTTATAGATCTTGATAATAACTTTCGGTTCTGAATGATGAGTGCCTGGCAAGGGAATTACCAAACAGGCATCACGAATGAGCAATTTTAGCACAAGTAATTCATCTATCAGACTCGATCTCGGCCTCTCATCGTGATTTCAAATGATTCTTATCAATACCTTATCAATAATACGATCAATGAAGTTGTATGCCTGATATAATTCTTATTAGATAATGTTTATCTAAAACCATCTAAAAGATAAGGTGAATCTCACCCCCATTTTTGAGATGATTTCTATTAAACCTGGAGAGGGTATGAACAGAATTTTGTTTTTTATGATGCTTGTCGTAACCGTTACTGGGCTCCTGGCCGCTTGCAGTGGCGGTCAACCGGCTGAACCGGTCAGCTTTGATGTGGAAATGAGCGAATATACTTATACCCCGTCTACTTTACAAGCAAAAGTCGGGCAGGAGATCACGATCAATGTAAGCAATTCCGGCGTTCTGGAGCATGAATTGATGATCGGTCGTGAAGTCGAGTATCAGGATGGCAAGCCAAATGGATTCAAGGTTGATATGTTTACCGCTGCTGGTGTGGAACCGGAGATCAGTGGCGGGATCGCCAGCAGCCAATCCTCGGACGAACACATGCATGCGAATCCGGGTGTGATGGTTACGGTTCCCACCAGTGAAACAGGCTCGATAAAGTTCGTTGTGAATAAAGATATGGTGGGTGAGTGGGAAATGGGCTGCTTTTCCCAGGAAGGCGTGCATTATACTGCCGGTATGATCGGGAAATTCATCGTCACCCCCTGAAAAACCAAGATCAGGCTATAAAAAACCGGGCGTGTTCAAGCGCCCGGTTTTTTTTGTCCGCAGTGCGGTCAATCTTTGATATTCAGTTACTGGTAAAACTCAATGGTTTCAGGCAGCATGCCCTTAAGGATCATCTCGAGGGCCATGGTATGGCTGCACCGCCCTCGGGTCTGAAAGAAGTCACAATCACAGTTCCAATTACCATTTTCTAAAGTGACCGTATGCGGGTTGTTTTGCCCTTCAAAAGTCACGGTAAGCGTTTGTATGTGGATGCGGTCACGTTGTTCGGCATAGCGTTTGGCCTTTTCAATCTTTCCGATCATCCCGTAATCCATGGACTATATTCTCCTTTCAAGCGGGTAGAAAATAAAAAAGCACGCGCCGCGCGCGTGCTCGAGCACCCCATATACGAGAAAACCTTCTGTGTCGGCCCTCTCAAATCATATCTCCCTTATGCAAAGTATAAGCCCAGTCAAACATAAAGTCAACGGCGATTCGAAGCTCTAATCAAAGACTCTATTTCAGCTTGAGAGCTTCTCCAGGAATCCCAGGGCGGCTTTTGCCAGATCGCCGCCTTGTTGGACGCCGACCACTTCTCCTTGTTGATTCAGCACGGCGAGCCCAGGCGTTTTAGCCGGGTTGCGCATACCAAAGGCCTTGGTGACTGATCCATCCCAGTCCGGTAGGATTAATATGTAGTCTTCCGGGTTAATGGTTACGCCGGGCTGCGGCGGTTTGAACTCCCTGGGGAAGCGCTCTACAGCCTTATTATAGGCCAGGCGCATGGCGGCCTCCGCGACGCCTCGCACCAGACGGGGGACAATATGCAGGTCGACAACGCTGGCGG
>JAGDMX010000262.1 GCA_017860725.1 Chloroflexota bacterium
AATACACTAAGAGGGGGATCGGCTGGATACTAAAACTTCTAATAGTCATGATATCGATCCTTATTCAAACACAAACCATAGATGGGATCTTTGCATGACTGAACGACAATCAGGAGAATAATCATGTTACAAACCAAATCCATTGTCCATTTCCGAGCGGTGACCTTCATCATCGTGCTGGCTATGTGCCTGGCGGTGATCTCTCCGGTCACCGGTCGTGTTTTAAGCACCGAGACGACTGCAGCCGCGGCGGATAGCGCCTGGGGCGTGGGCACCCTGACCGACGAGGAGCTGTGGGGCTTGATTGCCCAAATGACTCTCTCGGAAAAACTCACTTTTGTGCGCGGCCAATCTGATACCACCTGCAGCACAGCCTATGTTAGTCCCTCGGTGCAGGGCTGCCAGGGTCAGGCGGGATACATGTCAGGCGTCGCCCACTTGGGCATCCCCCCGCTGCGCCTGGTAGACGGGCCTGCCGGCATTCGATTGAGCCACGTGGAGACAGCTCTTCCGGCTCCGGTTGGCCTAGCCGCCAGCTTCGATCGCAATGCAGCTTACGAATTCGGCAGGGTGATGGGAAGTGAAGGGCGCGCCACCAACCAGGATGTCCTGCTGGCGCCGATGATCAACCAGGTGTCGGTCCCGACTGCCGGGCGTAACTTCGAGACACTGGGCGAGGATCCTTACTTAATGGCCGAGTTAGTAGCACTTGAGACGGTCGGTGTTCAAGAAAAAGGGCTGATTGCCACCCTCAAGCATTATGCCATGAACGACTTCGAGAACGGGCGTAACGCCACCAGCGTCTCGATCGATGAGCAGTCACTGATGGAGATGGAGATGTTGGCTTTCGAGTCCGGCGTCAAAGCTGGAGCAGGTGCCATCATGTGCTCCTACAACCGGGTGAACGACGTTTATGCCTGCTCGAATGACATCGTCCTAAACCAAATCCTGCGCGGTCGTTTCGGTTTCCAGGGCTGGGTGATGTCGGACTGGGGCGCCACCCATCGCTCGAGCGATTTGATCTACGGCCTGGACCAGGCCATGCCCAGCGGAAGCACCGGGAATGGATTCTCCGAGGCTCTCCTGACCGCGGCTGTAACCAACGGCACGGTTGAAGTGGCAATGACCAATGACTTTCCTTACGTTCCTGCGATCGATGCTGCCACCTGGCAAGCTGCGGTCGACCAGGCTGTCTTCCGCATCCTCAAGCAGATGAATAATGCCGGCTTGCTGGAAGGGACAATTTACGGATCGATGTACACCGACGGGACGCCTTACATCCCGCCACGGCCAGATCTGGAGCTCTTAAAGCCTGACTCCTATGCCACAGCCCTGACCATCGCTGAGAAGAGCGCCACCCTGCTGAAGAATGATGGGGATGCGCTTCCACTGAAGAACACTGACCTGTACAGCCAGGGCGTGGTAAACGGTATTCTGGTCATGGGTCCTACAGCAACGGCTCCGTACATCGGCGGGGGTGGTAGTGCCAACGTTACTCCCTATCCGGATGTGATCAGCCCCTATTCGGCTTTGCTGACCGCCGCTGGACCGGGCGCCAATATCCGCTGGGTGCCGGGATACGACCTGGATGGCGTGGTCATGCCGGCCAATGTGATGATGGCGCCGGCAGGCAGCGCCTTTGCCGGTCAGAACGGCTGGCTGCGCACGCAGATCGACCCGGTCGTCCCGTCAAGCGGCAATCCACCTACCCCATGCAGTGCTAACTGCGCTCCCGACCAGCTTGACCCGACCGTCAACTACCTGACTGAAGCGCTGCCGGCTGGCACTGCCTGGCGCTGGCAAGGCACGTTCACCGCGCCCGCCGCCGGAGCCTGGCAGCTGAAGATCTTTGCCTATAACCAGAGCAGCTCCCAACTGTACGTCGATGGGCTGGTAAACAATCCAAACCGGCGCATCAACCTGGGCGCATATGCCACCGGCGGAGGTGGTTTTGGAGGATCAGCGGTGCCAAGCTGGGATAAGATGTCCCAGACGTCCAAATCGCATGACCCGAACATGCCCAAGATGCACCAGGGTACCTGGTCGGTGACCTTCACCGAAGGCGAGACGCACAATCTCGACCTGCGCGCCTTTGCCAAGACCACCGACCCGCTCTTGATCCAGTTCCGCTGGGTGCCGCTGGATTGGCAGACCCAGAAGATCAATGAAGCCGTGGCAGCCGCTAGCATGGCAAAGAAGGTCGTCATCTTCGCCTACGACGAGGGCACCGAAGGCAGCGACCGGGGCGGCAATGCCATCGCCAACGGATTGAAGCTACCTGGCTACCAGGATGCGTTGATCTCGGCCGTGGCTACCGCCAACCCAGATACGGTGGTTGTGCTGAACACCGGTGACCCGGTCTTTATGCCCTGGGCCAGCCAGGTGAAAGCCATCCTGGAGATGTGGTATCCCGGTCAGATGGGTGGTGTGGCCACCGGCAATATCCTGATGGGTTATGCCAATCCCGGCGGCAAGCTGCCGGTGACCTTCCCAGACAGCTCTGCCCCGGTCGGGCTGCGCTTCCCACAGGATATGCAGGATCCAGCCTGTGCCGATGGCACGGCCAACTACGGCACCGCCTCCAGCGGGCCAGGGAATCCCAACCCCGACCGCCAGACCCCCAACCCGGGTATCTGCCCCCTGTATCCGGGTGTCTACCTGCCTGGCTTCTTGTGGAATGATGCCACCGGGCAGCTTCACAGCTTCCGTACGATCGACTTCACCACTAACGGTATCTTCGTCGGTTATCGCTGGTATGACAAGTACAGTGTGGCGCCGCTGTATCCCTTCGGCTACGGCCTGTCGTACACCAATTTCAAATACTCCAAGCTGAGCTTGTCGCCAACAGATGATGGTGGATTTGACGTGACCTTCCGCGTCCAGAATGTAGGCAATTATGCTGGCGACGAAGTGCCGCAGGTTTACGTCGGACCATCGCCCGACGCGCCGCTGGGAGCCCAGCAGGCAGTGAGGAAACTGGTGCAGTTCGACCGCATCAGCCTGGCACCGGGTCACTGGCAGGATGTGACCCTGCACGTAACGCCGCGCGCGCTTTCATACTGGTCAGCGGATGTGCACGACTGGGTTCTCGGCACCGGCTTACGGGAAGTATCGGTAGGCAGCTCATCTCGTGATTTAGGCTTGCAAGGGACTGTTGTGGTTGAAAATTGAGACAAGAAGAGAAGCCAGCCCCATTCAATCCATAACCAATCAAATTTACAAATGAGGAGCCGGGGTTTCCCGACTCCTCATTTGTATTGGTCGGCAGAATCAGGTACAGCACTTCTGGCTGGAGGATTACCCGAGCAATTCAAGCATAAACTGGCATCACCGCACTTCTGCCAGCACCTGACGCGCAACTTGCACCTTCAGGTATCGTATGATCCTAGGAATGCTAGTATTAGCGTCTTATCCGTTAGGGAGAGAGTTATGCTGTAATGAAAAACGACATGATCATCGCCACGTACAACACCAGGGGGATGGTGAGATAGCGGCGGTGAGGTCCAGCACGCCCAACTAAGAGCGCCATAGCCATGCTGGCGATCCACAGGAATCCCAGGGGAGCGGCAGTGAATTTGAAGCCAAACTGCTGGCCGATCTCGGTGCTCGACAGCAGCATTATCATGACCAGGCAGAAGACAAACAGAACCAATAAATATCCAAGGGAAAACTTTGTATAGGCACTCTCAGCCGGATTGCTGGCAGGATCGGTATATTTATTTTTCACCCAGTCGTAGCCAATGACGATCACGACGAATGTCAGCGGCAAGGTCAGGATGCCCTGCCCGGATAGTAATGCCAGCCAGAAAGCCTTATCTACCATCTCGCCTTCTAGCTGGCAGGACACTGCGGCGAGCACCAGGGCCAAGACAGGCAGGAGCAGCGGAGTGAGGTTAGGTAGGATTGATTGAGATTGCTTGAATCGGCGGCGCAGCGGGCTGGTCATAATTGCGATTACTTCAACGATTTAACCCACAAGATGAGCCGTACTCACCAGGGGAAATTATATTACAGCGACCAGCATTATAAATTAGAAACCTGGCGGAATCACCCGAAAAACCCATAATCTCAAAATAACTTCTTAATAATTTCTAAACACCCGGTTGATATCCTAAGAATGGATCCTGCAAGACCGACGGTCGAAGGAACAAACAACATTACAAGTAGAACCAGAAAGGAGTAAGTATGGAACAGAAACAAACAAGCAAGTCTATCAATAAGTGGATCGTTAGCGCAGTCGTGGTGGCAGTGATCGCCCTGGTGACGGTAGCAGTAGTGCCGCAGGTCGTGCAAGCCCAGGATGTGACGCCGACAACCCCGCAGGACTCAGAAACGACAACACAGGACTCGGACACAGCTACTGAACAGGTGCCACCCCCTGGTCGCAGAGAGTTTGGCATGCCCGAACCTGGCCGCCACGGCCGCTTCGTCAGTGACAGCGAATACCAGGCTCTGGTAGCCGAAGCGCTGGGCATCAGCGTGGAAGAGCTGCAGGCTGCGTATGAGCAAGCCGATAAAGCCGCACTCGAGCAGGCGGTCGCTAACGGCGATATCACCGCCGAGCAGGCCGAAATGATCCAGGCTCAGGAAGCGCTACGCAGTTACCTTGACAAAGACGCACTGATGGCTCAGGCCCTGGGCATCTCTGTGGAAGAACTGCAGGCTGCCCGCGATGCCGGCAAGAGCACGGCTACCCTGCTGGACGAGCTGGGACTGACCGCCGCGGAGGTACAAACTGCTCTGAAGGCCGCCTATGAACAGGCCATCCAGCAGGCAGTG
>JAGDMX010000263.1 GCA_017860725.1 Chloroflexota bacterium
CGCTCCGCTTGATGTGGCGATGAAGTGGAACCGGATGCTGGCGAGGTCGGTGCTGAGGGAGAGGAGTAATTGATTTTCAATCGGTAAGGGATTGCTTCGGCAAAGAATCCCCCTCGTTGCACTCGGGACTGTGGCCTCGCAATGACATTAAGGCTGTCGGGATGGAATCCCGGCCTACTATGAGATTGCTTCGACCCTGCGGGTCTCGCAATGACATGGAGCGGGTCATTCATGACAGTAAGAGGGTAACCACTTACTGCCCGGGCAGTGTAGACTTCCCGTTGGAATCTAACAGTTCACGCAGGGCTGCCCCCTGCTCGGCGGTAACGCCCAGGGATTGCAAGTCCTGCGGGTCGGATTCGAGCAGGCGCTTACCAAGGCCCGAGTGTCGCCACATCTTCAAGTCTTCCTCCAGCGGCGAATGGATCAAGTCTTCTCTCTCGATGCGCCCATCGGCCATGACGATCACCCGGTCAGTCTGGCGGGCGACGATTGGGTCGTGAGTAACCACCAGGAAGGTATTGCCCTGTTCCCGATTGAGCTTGTGCAGCAGGTCCATTAAATCCTGGCCGGCGACGCTATCCAGGTTACCCGTCGGCTCGTCCGCCAAGACGAGGGCCGGGTTATTGGCCAAGGCGCGCGCCACGGCCACGCGCTGGCGCTGCCCGCCGGAAAGCTGGTTAGGCAGGTGGCGCATACGATCGCCCAGGCCGACCATTTCGAGCAGCTCCCGGCTGCGCTTTCGCCGCTTACCGGCGCTGAGATGTCCCATCATGGGGACTTCGACGTTTTCCGGCGCGGTGAGGGTGGGGATCAAGTTGTGCAACTGGAAGACAAAACCCACCTTGAGGGCGCGGAATTCGTCTTTGTTGCGGATTTTGGCTAAATCCTGGCCTTCGAAAAGCACCTGTCCGCGGGTAGGCACGTCCAAGGCGCCAATCATGTTCAGCAGGGTGCTCTTGCCGCTGCCGCTGGGACCCATCACAGCGATCAGCTCGCCTTTGCGCACCTGCAGGTTGACGCCATCCAGGGCGTGGATGGCCTGGTCGCCATCGCCGTAGATACGGGTCAGATCGCGGGTTTCGATGAGCCAATCCATGTTATGGCTCTTCGTCAATCGTGATGTCCACGAAGGAGCTCATCCCCCAGCGCAGCCGTGCCGGCAGCTCATCCAGGGCAATCACCACTTTATAGTTCACCCCTGAGCCGGTGGAAACCTTGGGAGCGATGAAGCTGACCGTGCCCGGCACGACTACCTCCGGCAGCGCATCGAACGATACCACGACCGGGTCGCCCGGTTCGATCTGGGCCATGTCGATCTCATTCAGGTCGGTGGTCTCCACGCGTAGCTTCGACAGGTCGGCAATCTGGACGACCGGCGCGCCAGGGGCAACCCATTCCCCCGGGCGGGTGAACACTTCGGTCACCGTTCCGGCAAAGGGCGCCACCAGCTCCAGGTCGTCGAAGACGGCTTCCGCAGCTTTTTCGGCGGCCTGGGCGTTTTCCAGGCGCAACTGGGCCAGCGCGACCTCGTCGGGGTCCGGGCCAGCCAAATACTTGGCGTAATCCTGGCGGGCATTGTCCAGGTTCACCTGGGCGAGCTGCAAATCCACGTTGGCCTGCAGTCGGCGCACGGCGGCATTGAAGTCGCTCTGTGCGGTATCCAGGTCTTCTTTACGCTCCTTGCGGGTTTCGTCTTCTTCGGGGTAGTATTTATATGGCTCGTAAGCGAGGCGGGCAGCGTCCAACTCGGCGAGCAACTGGTCGTAAGCCTCGAATGGATCCAGATTCTTTTGCTTAGCCGGCACGCTAATGTTATCCAGGTTATATTGGGCATCGCGAAACTGTTTGGAAGCCAGGCTGATCTGGCGCAGGGCTTCGTCACGGGAAAGGTCGGCGTTCTTGGTCAGGTCTTTTAACGTTTTCTCGGCGCTCTGCACTTCCAATTTGGCAGCCAGGAGGCGCGCCTGGACGTCCTCCGGCGGGTCTTCGGGGTTGCCGCCTTTCAGCCGCAGCAGCACCTGACCGGCTTCCACGGTATCGCCGGCCTCCACCAGCAGCTGCTCCACCACGCCGCCGGTGGTCAGGCTGAGCGTGCTCCAGCGATCGGGGACGACGATGCCCGTGGCACTCACCACCGGGGAGAAATCCAGCTCGGCTGTCTGGGAGTCGTCCACCGGAGCCGGCGTGGCTTGCCCGGAGCAGCCGGCCAGCGCCAGGGCAGGGATTACTAACAGCAGCATGATCCGGAGGGTCATGTTTACGAATTGGTGTCTTGTCTGATGAGTATTCATGAATTTTCTCCATCGATACTGATTTTAGATGATTTAATTGCATTTTTTTCATTCGTAGCGGAGCGCCTCGGTGGGCTGCAGGCGCGTGGCGCGGTAGGCGGGGTACAGACCGCCCAGCCCACCCAGCAAGAGGGCGACCAGAATGGCGCGCGCGAAGATATCCCACTCCCAGACCGGGGTGAGCGCTCCCTCGAGCATTGGGATCACCTGGAGCATGGCAACCATGGCAAAAGCCAGGGCGATGCCAACCAGTCCTCCCAGGAACCCCACCAGCAGGGCCTCGTTCAAGATCAAGCCCAGGATGCGCCTCCGTCCCCAGCCCAGGGCGCGCAGCACGCCGATCTCGCGGGTGCGCTCGACCACCACCATCAACATGGTATTGAGCACCACCAGCCCACCGACGAGGATTGTCAGCAGGGAGATGCCGTTGAGAATGGCGGTGCTGGATTGCCTATCTGGCAAATCATTGATAAACTCTCCGCTGAGGGCAGCGTACACCCCTGGAAATTCCCGGTTGATCTTTTCGACCACGGCGGCTGCCTGCTCCGGATCGTGCACTTTGACCATATAGAGCATCACTTTATGCGGCTTGCCCATGAAGGATTGGGCGTCGCGCAGAGAGATGACGCCGCCCATCTCCTCCCAGACGACTCCGGTCTCGTACAGGCCGACGATGCGATAGCGCACACCCCCGAGATCCAGGGTGTCGCCCGGCTGGATATTGAGCGTATCCGACATCATCTTGCTGAGCAGCATCTGGTGATTGCCGGTCATCGGCTCTCCCTCGACCACCTTGAAGCGGCGGATGGCGTATTCGTTGGGAGCATAGCCGTTTATCACGAAGATCGAGCCGGATTCGGGCAATATGGCGGCCCACAGCATCATCCCACTGACGTGTGCCACCTCCGGGAGGGCGGCGATCTTCTCGCCGACGCGCTCATCGATGGCACTCATGCTGGTATCGGTAATGTTCGACTGGCGCACGGCGATTTCGAAGTTCGATCCGGTCGCCAGCACCGTCATGCTAGAATATGCGCCGCGAATGGTGCTCTCGAGGGCAATGATCGTACCGACGGTGACGCCGATCGCAGACAGGGTGAGCAATGTGCGTCCGGTGCGCTGCCACAGGTTCTGCACGGCCAACCCGCCGAAGGGCAGGCGCCTGACACTGCCGCCCGTGCCACCCTCGTAGCGCAGCGCCTCGACCGGCGGCAGTCGGGCAGCCCGCCAGGCCGGGTACAACCCACCGATCAACCCCAACGGGATCACTACCAGGAAGGCGCGCAGGATCAGATCGGGTTCGAGAGTCCCTGCCAGGCCAGTGATTAACGACGAAGACGTGGAGAGGCTGTAGAGGGCCAACCAGCCCAAGGCAACCCCCAACATCCCACCCAGGAGACTGATCAGCAACGATTCACCCAGGATCATGACCAGGACGCGCCTGCCGCTCCAACCCACGGCGCGCAGCACACCGATCTCGCGGGTGCGCTCGATCACGGACATCAATTGGGCGTTCATCATCCCAATCCCACCGATAACAATGGCCAGCCCGGCGATGACCCAGACGTATCCGTTGAGAGCATCCACCATGATTTGCTTATCGGCGAAAGTGTCTGTACCCGAAAGCCCCAAATCCGGCCAGCGGCGTGTGACGCGGCGCTCGAGATTGGCGCGCAGGTTTGGAGAACGCAGTTGAATGTAGTACAGGCTGACCTGGTTGGGCCGGTCGAGCAGGGCCTGGGCGTCCGGCAGGCTGACCACTGCCGAGCGATCATCCAGAGCGTCGCCGGTCTGGTAGACCCCGACGATACGAAACAGGCTGGTACCCAACACCATCGAGTCGCCAGGCGCTTTATTGAGCGCTTCGGCGGTAGCTGATCCGATCATGACGGGTTTGCCACGCAGCTTCTTGACCGCCGGCGAAGAGAGGCTGTCCCCGGCGATGATCTGATACTTTTCCAGCAGGTAGCTATCCGAGGGGTAAGCAAATATAAAGAAGAAGGGCGTGCCCTCGGCCTGGATGAGGCCTTGCAGCATGGCGCTGGATGCCGCCACTTCGGGCATGGCCGCCAGCTCGGGGCCAACCTTCTCGTCGACGGTGCTGTAGCTGACGTCGAAGGCGTCCGGCTGGCTCAGGACAAGGTCCGACTTACTGCCGGCCATCATCGATTGGTAACTATTCTCGAACATGCGCGCCAGGGCGCCCAGGGCGATGATCGCCGCCACCCCGATGCTGATGCCGACCATCGTCAAGAAAGTACGCGTCTTACGGCGGAACAAGTTTTTGGCGATCATGGGGTAATTATAGTCCGAATATGGGATGACCGCGATCCCGGCAAGAGAGGTCGGGACAGTAAACGGCGGAGGGGAAGACACCCATTTCCTCCCGGGCTTGGTCCGGGAGTTTCCCGATCCAGAGCAATCGGGACTGCGCCCCGATGCAGAGCAATCGGGACTGCGCTTCGCTTGATGTGGCAATGAGATG
>JAGDMX010000264.1 GCA_017860725.1 Chloroflexota bacterium
CATCGGCGATGCACGCCTGGCAGTTCACCAAGGCCCTGTTCACTGCGGATCGTCATGGTTGGACGCGTTTCGTTTCCATGCAACCGCATTACAACTTGATCTATCGGGAAGAGGAGCGAGAGATGCTGCCGCTCTGCCAGGATCAGAAGATCGCCGTGATCCCCTATTCGCCCGTGGCTAAAGGGCTGCTGACCCGCAAACCCAACAAAGCGCGCGATGACACGCTGCGCGCCCAGACCGATGCCATCGGCAAACTTCTTTACAACGAAGAAGACTTAACCATCGCACAGCGGGTCTACAAGGTGGCTGAAGCGCGCGGGATTCCGATGGCGCAAATCGCCCTGGCTTGGATGCTTGCCAAACCGGTCGTCACCGCTCCGATTATCGGCGCGACCAAGACGAATCACCTGGAGGATGCAGTCGCAGCCATCTCGGTCCAGCTCACCCCGGATGAAATCCAGCATATGGAAGAGGCCTATCAGCCGCATCCCATCCTTGGTTATGCGTAGGATGAAAGTACAAGGTAAAACAATCGTCGTCACGGGCAGCGGCATGGGGCGTGATGTTAATTCTGATCCCGCTCGCCGGTGCGCATCTCCTGTCACACCGGGCGCCAAGGTATCCGCCAAGAGCAGCTGTGGATCGATAAGGCCCAGCCTGCGCCCGGCATCACGCCGCTGGTCAGCGGAGAGCGCTGGCGGATTTTACTTATCCCCCGGTGAGCGGCCAGAAAATGGGCAGGATCACGAGCACCACAATGAAAAGCAGCACCGTCAGAGGCAGGCCAACCTTGAAAAAGTCGCGGAAACGATAGCCGCCGGGTCCCATCATCAGGATGTTGACCGGATGCCCGAGAGGGGTGATGAATGCCATGGAGGTTGCCAGCGCAACGCCCATCGCCAGGGCGCGTGGATCGACCCCGGTTTGCTGACCGGCTATAATGGCAATCGGGGCGACCACCGCCGAGACGGCTGCGCCTTTCATGGCCTGCGACAGCAGCACGGTGATTGCCATCAGGCCGAGCAGGAGCGCCCGCGGTCCATAAGGCCCCACCACACTGATCAGAGCGTTCGCAAATAGGGCCGTCGCCCCGGTCTTGGTCATGGCCATTCCCAATGGCAGCATGCCCGCCACGAGAAAGACGATCCGCCAATCGATCACCCGGTAGGCCTGCTCCATGGTCAGCACATTCAGGATCACCATCAGCAGCGCGCCGGCCAGCATCACCTCTCCGACTGAGAAGCGACCCAGCGCAGCCACCAGAATTGTCAAGGCGAAGATACCCAGCGCCAGGGGAGCCTTGGTGGAGATTTTCTTGACGGGCTCTTCTTCGGCGCTTAACACGATCAAGTCGGATAATAACCGTAACGCGGGCAGGCGTTCCTTTGGGCCCTGCAGGAGCAGGGCATCTCCAAAGGTTAATTTCAGGTCGGCCAGGCCGGTGCGGATCACCCGCTCGCCATTCCAGACTGCCAGCACCGTCATTCCATACTTCTCGCGGAAATGAGCCCCTTTCAATGTCTGCCCGATGAGCTGCGAGCGAGGCGACAGAACAACTTCCAGGATCAGGATCTCCGGCGATTCCAGATCGCGCTCCCGGTATTGCGGTATAGGCTGGATTTCCAGGTATGGCTCGACATCCCGCTGACGGAACTCCTCCAGCCGCCCCTCCACCAGCATCACGTCGCCCTGTTGAAGCACGAAATCCGGCGTCGGCGAGAGGACCTGCTCGCCGCTGCGTTCAATGGCGATGATATTGATTCCATATATCTCGCGCAGGCTGCTTTCGTCCAGACGGTGGTCGATCAGGACCGATCCAGCCGGGATGCGCGCCCGGAACAAACGGTCAGCCAGACGGTAGGTGCTCAGCAGGTCATCTTCGGCCTGCTGCCGGACCTCACTGCGTTCGGCTGGCTGGTCCTTGGGCAACATCCGCCGACCCCACAAAACCATATAAGTGATCCCGACAACCACGATCGGCAGCCCGACCGGCGCAAATTCAAACACCCCAAAACCCGGGTAAGCATTGTTTTTGAGGACGTCGCTGACAACAATATTGGTTGTCGTAAACAAGGTGGCCGTCCCGCCTAGTAAAGTTCCAAACGCCAGAGGGATCAGCAGGCGCGAGATTTTAATTCCCGACCGGCGCGCGACGGTCGCCGTGGCCGGTAAAAGGATGGACGCCACAGCAATGTTGTTCATGAAGAACGACATAAATGCGGCTGTCCCCATCAGCGCAGCGATCAGGCGGGCCTCACCTTTCCCGGCCAGCCGAAGGACCAGGTCTCCCATCCAGTCGGCCACGCCGGTGATTTCCAGGCTGTAAGCCAGGACAAAGATGGCTATGATGGTGATAACCGCCGTGTCGGAGAGGCCCGAGAACACTTCTTGCGGCGTCAGAATGCGGCTGAGTCCCAGGGCGACGAGAACAAGAAGGGCGATCAAATCGACTGAAAGCCGCTCGCTTAGAAACAGAATAATGGCGGTGATCAGGATCACCAGGGTAATGACGAGATCAGTACTCAAAGCCGGATTCCCAATCAATCATCGGCAGGCCGCAGGATGGTTTATTAATGCCGATGCTCCAGCGCCGCCAGAAGTGCCTGGTCCTCGGCGTGGGCGGCGCAGCAGGTGAGCTTCCCGCCATCGCAGGTCGACAGAGCGAGCGCCTGGCCGGTGTGATCGTGGGCCAGGGCAGCCTGGCAGTTGGTATAAGACGCCTGGGGTTGGAGTAGTGGTAGCATACCCGTTTGGCAAAGATGTCTTTGACCTTGCGGCTGAATTCAGCGCCCTCGGCGTGAGTGCCGGGTTCAGCCGGCTGGCTCTCTCTGCCGGATTTCGCCTGTGGGCTTGTTCAAGCCTCCCGGCGCGTCGCGCCGCACGGAGGCTGGATTGTAGTTCGGTTGAACGCCCAGGCAGGTGTGGCATGCGACCCCTTCGTCGGTGCAGGCTGAGGATGGAAGCGGATTAATTATACCCCAGGGGACAAAGAACTCCGCTCGTGAACACGCTCCCCAGGATGTGCACCAGAGCAGCCAGGGTAGGTCCTGCTAAATGATGGATATAATCAAATAACCGGCATACGAGGATATGCTACAATATCTTTAGATTAATTGAAATGCAAGACCTCGCAGAAACAATAAAACGAACTATTCATAGGGCAGTTGCTCATTTGGTGGCGATTGTGCTTAAACCTGGCGCCGTATACGACTCGGAGAACTTCAGGCTTTGGGAGAGGCACGGTTACCACATAACTCCAAACCATTTCTATTCTCCAATCCCAGACACTCGTGATTTAGAAAAGAAGGATTTCCAGCTATCTGACTGCTCTGGAATCGATTTTCGCCCTGAATTTCAACTCAAACTACTAAAAGAATCCTTTGATAATTTCTCCCAAGAGTACAACACCTTCCCTATCAAGCCCACAAACTCCAACGAATTTTACCTGGACAACGATGCATTTTCTGGGATAGACCCGTATATTTACTACTGCATGATTCGCCATTTCAAACCCAATACTGTTGTTGAAGTGGGTTCGGGGCACTCAACCATGCTAGGTGCACAGGCTTCTCGATTGAGCGGCTCAACTCGATATGTGTGTATTGACCCCTGGCCGCGTGAATTTATTTCTAGGGGTGTTCCCGGGATTGAATTCATTCGTCGAAAAGTGGAAGATGTCGACCTGGACGTGTTCCTTCAACTAAAACAAAATGATATTCTTTTTGTGGATGGTTCACACGTAATTCGGACAGCGGGTGACGTTGGCTTTATCATTCTTGAGGTTCTTCCACGGCTTGCCGAAGGGGTGATCATCCACTTTCATGATATATTTCTACCCTTTGACTACCCGAAAGAATGGATTGTCGTGCAACAACGATTTTGGACAGAACAATACCTTTTACAAGCCTATCTTGTCGAAAATGACCACGTTGAGGTTCTGTTAGCCAGTCATTTCATTTCAAAAAAATACACACAGACAGTGCGACAAACTTTTCCCAATGCTCTTTCGATCGACGGGGGGAGTTTTTGGATAAGGAAATGTTGACGGATGATTGGTCAACCATAAGGAGTAGCCCGATGAGCTGGGACGAAGAATTCGCAAACAGTTACGATGAGTGGTCGGCCCACATGACGGACGACATCCCATTTTACGTGGCGCTTGCCCGCCAGGCAGACGGACCGCTGGTCGAGCTGGCGGTCGGGAACGGCAGGGTTGCAATTCCGGTCGCTCTGGCGACGGGCCGGCGCGTGACCGGAATTGACACTTCGCCGGCGATGCTCGCACAAGCTCGTGTGCGGGCTGCCGAAGCCGGCGTGGAGCTCGAATTAATCGCCGGCGATATGCGCGATCTCGCTCTGGACGAACCAGCGGGGCTGATCTACTGCCCATTTCGCGCTCTGCTGCATCTGCCGACCTGGGCTGACCGCCGGCGGGTTTTCGAGCGGGTGGCTGCCTCGCTCCGGCCAGGGGGATGCTTCGCCTGGAACGCTTTCGCCTTTGACCACAATATTGCTGCGCGCCTGGATGGAATTCACCAGGAAGAGCCTTTTCCCCACACCATCCGCTACGCCGTGGGCGACAATAGAGTAGACCTCACGCTCAGCGATGGATCGAAAAGCTCTCTATGGTGGGCAACCAAGAACGAGTGGCTCGGGCTTATAGACGTCGCCGGCCTGCGGCTGGAGGCGCTTTGTGGTGGTTTCGCCGGGGAGCCTTTCGCAGACGACAGCCGCGAATATGTCTTTGTCACCCGCCTTTGAGCTGTGCGTGGAG
>JAGDMX010000265.1 GCA_017860725.1 Chloroflexota bacterium
ACCAGGGTAAAGGTCTCTTTTTCCTTTACATTTCCACCAGATTTATTGTAAACTAAATTTATCCAGGTGTAAGTCTGGACAGCGGGTCGACGACACCTGGGGGCAGGCTCGATTTTTGGCAAAGGTGCTGAGGAGGGTCTCATGCCGGAATCCACTAACGAATTGTTGACCCGATGGCTGGAAGAAACCGAAAGATGGGTGTACCAGTTTGAGCCCACGCACCTGACGCGCGAGGCTAGCCGTAAGTTTGAATACAACCGCTTCGCGGAGATACACCAGGGACTGGACGAGCAGGCTACCGCCTCTAACGATCCTGTCGAAGCCGCTCAGCTTTGGTTGAAACTGGCATTGCACGCCAGCAGAGTGGGGGATTTGGAGAAAGCCGAAAAATTCCTGCGCAATGTTCGACCGCCTAAAATCTCGGACCAACACTATGTCGGCATAGCCAACTGGATGGTCGGCTGCCTGTACTGGTATTGGAGCGAGCCGGATCGAGGCTCCAGAGAGTGGGAAGCGGCACGGCAGGCGTTTACCCAGGCCAAAGAAGGTAAGGTTGAAAGCCATCTCGCCTGGTACGACCATAAAATCCGTCTGATGGATGATGCTCTGCAGCAGGCGCGTGAACGGGGTGGGCTGCCGCCCCTACCACCGGATTGGTCAATGCTCCCGCCGACCGGGGGAATGATTGACAGCGATCTCACACCACCTGCCCTGCGCCTGACCTGGCCGGCGGCCAGCCGGCGCATCACCCAGAATTTTGGCGAGAATCCCGAGCATTTCAAGCAGTTCAAGCTGCCCGGGCATGAAGGCATCGATTTCTTTGCCGAAGTCGGCGATCCGGTGTATGCCGCTGCCGATGGCGTGGTCAGGCAGGCGGATCAGCCCGAAGGCCACGCGTACGGCATGCAGGTGCGCATCCAGCATGTTATGGATGGCCTGGAATATGAAACGATCTACGCTCACTTGAGCGAAACGCTGGTACGCGCCGGGCAGACGGTGCAGACCGGGGAGACGATCGCCCGCGCCGGGCAGAGCGGCAACGCCACCGGACCTCACCTGCATTTCGTCCTGAAGATCAAAGGCCGCTCTACCCCCGGCTACCCTAACGGCATCGTCGATCCGACACCTTACCTGGAGGTGCCGCCTGAACCGCAGGAAAAACCATTGGCTACATCTCCAGTCGACCAGCCGGACCCGGCCCTGCTGGCGCAGCTCGAGAGCGACAAGCCTGAAGAACGTATAACTGCGGTGAGGGGGCTGGCCTTGTATGCAGCGAGCTCCGCGCCGGTGCGGAAGCGGCTGCGTAAGCTGCTGACTGATACGGAACCAGGCGTGCGCATGGCGGTGGGTGAAGCGCTGTTATCGTCGCTGAGCGGCGATCAGGCTGCTCGCAAGGATTTCCGCACCCGCCTGGATCCTGCGCAGGAGGCAGAACCCATCGTAAGGGCGGCTTTCGTACGCTTCCTGGCGGAACAGTCCAACGTGCCCTGGGTGCGCGGCGACCTGGAGAAACGCCTGAGCGATGACTCTCCTCAGGTGCGGCTGGCAGCCGTCGAGTCGCTGGCCGAACTGGCGGGGAGCAACGACCGCGTCAGAGCCGCCCTGACCCGTATGCTGGACGACCCCGATGCGGATGTCCAGCAGGCGGCACGCCGGGCGCTAGGCATGGAGCCACCGCCTCCCGAGCCCCTGACTCCGCCGCGGCCGTTTGCCGAGGATGCCATCGATAAATCCTCCGCCTCCGACCAGCCGATCACCCGCCTGGAGGATGACCAGCTAGGGTTCAAGCCATACGTCTTGGGGCTGAGGGATTTCATCGCCTCCGACAGCACCGGCACACCGCTGACCATCGGTGTGGACGGCACCTGGGGCTCGGGTAAGTCGTCGCTGATGGGCATGCTGCGCGCCCAGCTCGATCCACCGTCGGGCAGCCTGGAAGCGCAGAAGATGGCAGAAGACCGGCAGCGGTGGCGAGCGGCTTACTGGCGCGAGCTACCGCACCTGGTATGGGCCAAACTGGCCTTGTGGCGTAATCCCGCCTGGACCGACAAAGACCTGGAAGCCCGTCCGGATTGGGTGAAATCGATTGAGGCCGGCATGTCCTTCGACCCAACTATTCACGACAAGAAGGAGGTCAATGCCTGGGAAGACCCGCAAGCCAAAAAGTGGGCAGATATCAGTGAGCGCACCTCCCCGATGCGGCCGGCGCACCCCACCGTGTGGTTCAATGCCTGGAAGTTCGACGCCGAGGAGCAGGTGTGGGCTGCCCTGGCAGTGGAGGTCACCAACCAGATCAAGGCGCACTACAACGGGCTGGAGCGCCTGGCGTTTTGGTGGGGGCTGACCTGGCGACGCTTTAAGCCTCTGGAAGCAATCTGGATGCTAGTGCGGAAAATCCTGGTGCCCCTGCTGCTGATCCTGGCTTACCTGGCTTATATGAATATCGCCGACAGCAACAAGAATCCGCTGCCAGCGCCGCTGGACAGGCTGAAGCTGGAGGATTTCTACGGCTACCTGCTGCTGCTTGGGGCATTGGTGGCTGCTTTCCTCAACGTGTCCAAGATCCTCAAGGATCCCTTTCAGCTCAATCTGAAAGAACTGACGCGCGCCCCGGACTACCAGGGCAAGATCGGCTTTATCGGTCAGTTCCAGGAGGATTTCCGGCATATTGTGGCGCAGGCTACCCGGCCGCGCCTCGGCTGGCGGCAGCGCAAACTGGTGATCTTCATCGATGACCTGGACCGCTGCGAGCCGCCTAAAGCCGCCAATATTGTGGAGGCGATGAACATCTTTTTGGACAGCCCGCAGTGTGTCTTCGTCGTGGGGATGGATATGCGTGCCGTGGCGGCCAGCATCTGGATCAAGTACAAGGATGTCTTCGGGAAGATGAAGGAGCAGGATATTAGCCTGGTCGCCCCGGAGCGGATTTTCCTGGATAAGATCATCCAGGTGCCCATCCACCTGCCCCAACCAGGCGAGGATTACATTGGGAAACTGGTGGAGAAGGTCACGCGCAAGGAGAAGCGGCTGCTGATCGCCCCGCCTAAACGGGTGACCGTGACGGGAGCTACTGGTGTTGCCACGGATCAAACCAGTATCGGGCAGGAGTTAACTCCGGATCTTGGAAAGGGGCGAACCACGGTCACTCCCACGGAGGCGGCGGATCAGAGCGCCCCTACTACTCCCACCGAAAAAACTACGACTCCTGTGGTGGTCACGCCGCCGGATGTGGCTTCCATCTCGCGCGAAGATATCCAGAAAGCCATCGAACAGGGCTCGCACCTGCTCGGCGATAACCCGCGCCAGGTAAAGCGCTTCATCAATTTATTCCGCTTGCACGTTTACATCGCCGACCAGAACAAAATCCTGGAAATGCGCGGCAAGAAGGGTTTAGACCTGACCGTGCTGGCTACATGGGTGGCTTTCTCCTTACGTTATGCTGAAGTAGTGCAGAGCCTGATGGTCGAGAGCAGCCTGGAAGAGCAGGCCGGTTACCTGCAAAGTCTGGTCGGGATAATCGAGAAGATCAAAGAAGGCAAGGTATATCGAGTAAAGGATTACACGGGACAAGTAGCCAGGCTGGAGAAAGAACGCCAGGCCGTCAAGGGTATCCCCTCTCACTGGTGGGGCTTACCCTGGCAGGTCTGGATGCTGGAGAGCGACTTCTGCCAGGCGGTCTATGATCTTGGAAGCATCTGGCCCCTGCCGGCTCAAGGGCAGGAGGACTGGCTAAAGCGGTTGATCCGCATGAGCAAGGTGACGGGATAAAAGGGTAGGGGAGGTGGAAGGCCCTCATGCATGAAACCAATTCTTCCGGATGTTCCTGAAAAATTTGAGACCAAGCAATTACTGATCTCTATCTACGTAAACGGGGATGGGGCAGAGTTTTTCCAGCTAATCCAATCTAATTTCAGCCATCTCCAGGAAGAGCTCAGAGAAATTCACACAATAAAGTCGATAGAGGATGTAGAGGAGTATGTCAGGTACAAAAAAGTTGCCTGGATAGCAAGAGAAAGATTTGTACCAAAAATAATTGATAAAGTGACGGGCAGGATGATTGGGCAGCTCTGGATAGAACCAAAGTGGGATCGGATGATGTTTGAATTAGGGGATTTTTTGAAGAAACAAGCCAGGGGAAGGGATGTATTTCCGAAGCCGTTAACAAAATGATTGAATTCTTATTTACAGACCTGGTTACCAACAAGCTGGAAATCCATACGAAGGCAACTAACTCGAGAAGCGTTTGTGTTGTCGAAAGATGCGGTTTTACCAGGGAGGGCCAATTACGGGAGAGAAGCAGGACGAATGAGGGAGAAGCTGTGGATTTGCTGATTTATGGGCTGTTGAGAAGCGATAGATAGCTCGTTTGGATCGGAAGAACATTGCCGAGCACGCCGGGAGATGATCACCTGCGGGCCACACCTGCATTTCGTGCTGCAGATCAATGGCCAGTGCACCCCAAGCTATCAGTATGGCATTGTTGATCCGACGCCTTACATGGAAATGCCACAGGAACCAAAGGAATATACCAAACTTTTCAGACATGTTCTAGTGACTGACAAGTTCAACGAGTAACTGGCGAGCCTCGATTAAGTCCGGCGTGTCAAATCCCTCCGTGAACCAGTTATAGATAGAGGATAGCTGGGTATAGGCTTCTTTAGCCTTCCCTTGTCTTTGCCACAAACGGCACTGGCTGAGTGAAGCTCTCAGCTCCCAGGATTTTGCCTCAATGGCTCGGGCTGACTCAATCGATTGCTGATAACAAGCGCCGGTTAATTCAGCCGCCAAAGGGACAGTTTGGATGCGACCTAACTCTGCGCCAATCATGCTCAAGGTGGTCATCGCCTGTTGTTGTTGAGGCATGGCCTCTACCATGCGTCCCTCCTCCGCTAGCACCCAGCCAATCAGGCAATCAGCCGCTGCCAGCCAGAATGTCATCCCCAGCTCTTGCGAAAGTTTTATCGTTTCATTGGCCAGTTTGCGCGTCATGGGCACATCGCGCAGATAGCAATGCATCTGTCCGGCAAAAACCTTAGAAAACCCAATCATAAAAGGATGGCCAAGCTCCTCAGACCACGCCAGAGCCTCCTGGCTTAATCGTTTGGCTTGCTCAGGGTAGCCAAGAAGCCAGTATGCCCAACTGGCATGGGAGAGACCGGCCGACTCAGGGTCAAAGCCGAGCTGGAAGATGATCGTGCGAAACACTTCGCGATCATACAGCTCACTCGCTCGCCGCCTGAATTCCAAAGAGTCTCGCAACCTTCCCATATATAACAACGTGGTACTCATCTGATGGCAAGCAAACTGCTGGAGCATGCGGTCCTGCAGTCGCTCCGCGAGACTCAGCATGTCTTCCGCCAGCTCCAAAGCCGTACGAAGCGATAGCCGTAAGTCATAATAGTTCTTCAACCCGGACAGTACTTGAAATAATTCGGCTGAAGTTTCGACTTCCCGAGCCAGCTCGTGTGCTCGCTCGAAATTCTGCCCTACTTCTAAATCGCTAAAACCACGCGTGGCGAGCAGGGGCACACCCAGCGCAACGCGCAGCCTCAATTCAAGGATATTTCGCTCAGGGGTTTCAGGTGATGTCTGTAATAAATCCAGGGCGTGATGATAATGGTGAATAGCTTCAGCATTGGCGTAAAGCCTGGTGGCATTATCCCCAGCCAGGTGGAGGTATTTCACTGCCGGTGTGATCAATCCGGAGATTTCAAAGTGACGCGCAAGCTGCAATGCAATTATGTGTGATTGCTCCCCATACAGCACTTCTAATGCATTGCCCATTGCCTCGTGTAGATGTGCTCGTTCCACCTCATCCAACCGGCTATATAAATATTTCTGGAAAAGGAAGTGCCGAAAGCGGTAGCTGGCGATTCGGCTTTCGCCCAGTCTCTGGACACCTAAAGCGATCACCAGCTGATGTAGTTTGCTCAGCGGCCCGCTTAGCAACCGAATGACTTCCGCATGATCTATAATCTGGATATAAGATATTGCCTGTGCGGTAAAAACTTCACCCTCTACACTGGCGATGTCCAGTACCGTTTGCATGGTTTCGGGCAACCGTCCGATGCTTTCTGCAATCACGGCTTCGACACGTGGCGGCAGGATTTCCCAATCTAACGACCGGCCGGCAATCCAACAGCCCGACTCGTCTTTGATCAAATCGCCACGCTCTTGCAAGCCGCGGATTAACTCAACTACGAACAGAGGATGACCGCCCGTCAGCCTGAAAAGTGCCTGCCGGAACTCGTTCCCAAGCCGATTCGGTTCCGTATCAAGGAAAGCATCTACAAAATCGTGACCTTCGACCTGCGATAAATCCAGGCGTACATCGCCGTATTGGCGCTGAAGCTCATTGACGATCGGCTCAAGAGGATGTCGGTCACCATCCCTGCCTAATGACACGTCGCCCGGGCGATATGCCCCTATCAATAAAATCCGGTGGCCTGTCAGCTGCCGTCCGAGATGAAAGAGCAGGTTGATGGAACCACTATCGGCCCATTGTAAATCATCTGCAAACAGCAATAGTGGGTGTTTGCGCGCCAGTGCCTGCATTAATTTTGTGAACTGCTCGAACAGGTCAGTCTGCTGGATGTTGCCTCCAGTAGGGCTGATTGCCCTGCGCTTCAGCAGCTCAGCCAACCGCGCCGCCTGCCCGGGCGCACCGGATTGTGCGCGCCTCAGGAGAGCGCCGCCTGGTACAAAACGGTCGATCAATACTGGGCCCTCGTCGACCAACGCCAGTATCACTT
>JAGDMX010000266.1 GCA_017860725.1 Chloroflexota bacterium
GCCTCGCTCTGGAAAGTGACCCGATCCGCCATCATCCCATCCCGACACACCTGATTGAATATGCGTGATCTCAGCGGGCTTTTTTGAGGAAACGGCCCAAGGATATTCTGAATATGGCATTTGATCGCTCCCTGCCAATCAGAAAGATCGGCAGATCTGGAAGGCAATGGAGCAACCCTGGGTAACCCTTTAGCAATTGCCTGTATCCTGGCAAGGATAACTGCCTCGCCTTGTACCTTTTGGTGCGGTGGAAAACAGAAACCAGGCAGAGCGCCTGGAACGGGAGTCGAAGTCGGAGATTGACTCCGGACATGGTCAGGGGTTGGGGCGGGAGGCGTGCTGTATTCCACCGGATATGGGTCAGGAAAAAGGTGCAGAACGGGTTCAGAGATCGGGGAACCATCGCCCTCACCGCACAGCCACTTCTTGAGCCATCCGTATGCTGCCTGCCGCAGGTCAAGCTGGTAGCCGTGATCCTCATTGAATTCAGCAAATCGGAAACGATCCCGCACACCTGCCAGCGCATAATTATGCTCGATATCAGCTGCTATCTGACGTGTACCGTCTATTGGGAAAATCTTGTCACGAATACCCGATAGGATCATGTACGGCTTTGGGATAAAAAGGCAGGCAATATCTGACATCTCGGCGTAGCTCATGACCTGAGGCACCTGGTTGCACACATCGGTACCATCCTCCCAATTCAGATCTCGCTCAGCATGCATGGCTGCAGAAAAGGTGCAGGGATAGGCGACCGGAATCGCGCAGGCGAAGCGGTCTTCAATAGCGGTGGTAAAAAATGTATTCAATCCGCCCCCCGAGGCGCCGGTCATCCCAACCCGCTTGGGGTCCACTTCAGGGCGACTCATCAAGTAATCCAGTGCGCGAATGCTTTCCCAAACCATCCATCCTAATTGGCTTTGACCGACCAGCAAGAGATTCAAATGCCCGTGGTCGCGCCAGCTTTCTAATCGTTCGCCCTGACCAACGGGATCATAAACCAGAGTGATGATCCCTAAAGTAGCTGCTGAGGCACAGAAGGATTGGACAGATGGTGCCAATTTGCCTGATTCCATCCAATGTCCGCATGCGTATACCAATCCCGGGCCCGGCTTTTGCAGAAGATCGGGGATATATAGATGAGCGGTAACCGGCAACCCAGCCCAGGCCTCGTAAATCAACTTCTCGATCTTGTAACCCGATCGCTCCAGCCTGGCCACCACTTGGACATTAAGGGCTGTTCTCACGGGCCAGGGATCCAGACCAAGGGAATGACGAAGGCGCAATTGCAAAGATGAACGACGAGTCACCAACTCTTCCCAGGTTTGCGCCAAAGATGGCGCAAGTTGGTTTTGTGCCATCTTTTCCACGAAATCCAGCAGCATTTCGGAGTCAACCGGTGAGCGATCTACTCCCCACAAAGCTAATTGATCCGGAAAAGAATTCGGTTTCACTCTTTTTCACACCTTGTGGGTTCTGAATTGAGGTAAGTAATCCTTGTGTTGGGCAAAAAGCTCATTAGTCATTTGCCTGATCTCAGCCAGAGACAAAACAGAGGCGGTCAATGGGTCGTGGCAGATGGCACGGTAGACCATCACCGGATCCCCAGTTAGTGCAGCAGTGATAGCCATTTCCTCGATACCACATGAGAGTTGAGTCAGCAGTGCACACTGGGGCGGCAAAGTGCCCACATGGATCGGATGGAAGCCAGCCTTATCCACATAGACTGGAATCTCCACACAGGCGCCTTCAGGCAAGTTTGTAATCAGTTTAGTATTAGGAACATTTCCATTGAACTTGTAGACATCTCCACCTGTGAGCGCATTGATGATATGAGCAGCGTACTCCTGGCCGCGCTGTAAATCTTCTTGAGTCAACGGGGTTGACAACTGTTTCCTGATTATGTCTTTCCAACTGGTTTCTCTCTCAGAATACCTCTTCACATTGAACGCGTACTCACCAGGGTTCCAACCTGTGGCATGCGTGCAGTATTTTTCGATCAAGTCGGATCGTTTACGGAACCACCAGTTGTACTCGGAGTTATGTCCACTTGATTCTGTCACATAATAACCAAGCGCAAGGTATATCTCATTAGTAACGGGTTCTTCATTGTATACCTTTGGATTTTCGGTAATAGCTTTGTGGATGAGGGGATATCCGTCCTGGCCTTTGACTTCGTATTTGAGATACCAAGCTTGATGGTTAATCCCTGCGCACTCAAAGTTAACATCAGAATACGAAGCTCCGATCCAGCCTGCCAACCTTCTTGCAACCCCCTGGACTGAATGGCACAGGCCTGTGACCGGGATGGTCGTCTGGCGTTGCAGTGCGCCGCATAACATGGCCATCGGGTTGGTATAGTTGAGCAGAACGGCATTCGGACAGTATTTCTCCATATCGCGGACGATTTCTAGCATGGGTGGCAGGGTGCGCAAGAAGCGGAAAATGCCGCTTGGACCGCGCGTATCGCCAACATTGATATCCACACCATATTTCTTGGGGATCTCAATATCGTGCCGCCAGACCTCAACACTGCCGGACAGGATGGTGGTAAGAACCACATCGGCACCGCGTATGGCCTCAACCCGATCGAGGGTAGCTGATACAGTGGCAGGGTATTTACCGGCGTCTATCAATTTGGTTACTGTCTGTTTCGCAAATTCCAGGCGCTCGGCGTTGATATCCATTAAAGATATCTGGGCATCCTCAAGCTGGGGAAAGGTCAGAATATCCCGAACGAGGTCAGATGTGAATTCGAGACTGCCGGCACCGATGAAAGTGATTTTAGTCATAGGGTTATCCTTTCCATCATGGTTTTTTCAGTCACTCAATCTGAAATCTGGTCTTTCTGGGTTTGAAGAAGAAAGGTCATCCACTTGAAATTATCCAAAGACCTTGCGCATACGCTCGCAATAATATTGAACATTTTCCCAACGTGAGTCGGGCGGTAGGCCGTGGTCCGGGCAGGGAATGTACCCCCCCAGATCCACTAGCGGACGTAGACGTTCGATTTCAGCGTCGATATCTGCGTAGCCGCCTCCGAAAACAAACTTGTTCACCCCACCTACTCCGCGGATTGCCTTGCCGTAATTTTCCCGCCAAGGCTGAATACTCGCCTGCCAAGTTCCCATTTCGATGGGGAACATAATGTTGACACCATTTTCCAGCCAGATGGGAAGAAGGGCATCAATATTTCCATCGCAATCCACGCTGACTAATTTCACCCCGTATAGTTTTAACAAATCTGTAATACGTTTGTATTTCGGTCCAAATTTGGCGGCAAACATGCGGGGATTTACCAACGGACCGCTTCTGTAACAAATATCCTCCCAGAAGTGGGCAAAGTCGAATTGGATGCCGGTTTCCAGGATAGTCTTCACCCCTTGGTAGGTTGTTTCACACACGGTTTCAGCTATCTCGTCAAAAAGGGGTTCATCATCAACCAGAAGATAGCTCATGTTCACTAACCCGAGCCAATCCCTTATCACACCGATGAGCCCTCCACAATAGAGGCCATGGGGGTGAGAGCTATCCTGGCGGAGCAGTAACTCACGCCCACCCTGGTCAAAACGCAGTTCCTGACCTTCCACTTTTACTCTGCCGCGTTGAATGCGCCCGGGTTCAAATTGGAGCCGGGGCATGAAGATCGTTTCCCACTCCTCGCGGCCCTTGAGCAAATGGTCCACTTCTCCCGGCAGAGAGGTAACCCCGGGTTTCTCGATAAAGGACATTCCGTTTTCATCAATTATCAGACGGCTTCCATCTGGTCGCTCCTCAAGAATACGGCGTTCGAGCATGGGATCCAAATGGTTGTTCCAGGCAAAGGCACAGGTCCAGCAGAAATCCCAACCGAGGAGTTTGTTTAATTGAATATCAATGGAATTTCCAAAGTAGTGCCCCAGCGCTTGTTCCCGGGTGATGTGCCCTTCAGCGGCCCATTTTAAAAGCGTATCGGTCCAATAACCGAATTGAACCAGCGGTAAACGGTCATATGGTTCATAATTTAGGATTGCTTTGGTCCGGGCGCGATTGTTCAATATTTCCTCTACATGTTCAGCAACATTATTAAGAAATCGGAAATTAATTCAGGTTCACACCTGAAAAATGCTTCCCTTGGCAAGGCGATGCCATTCGAGCAGGCACTTTGGTTCGACCTGATATCCTTCCGAATTACTTCTTTACTTTCGCTAGAAGTTCTACGGCCTTCTTCCCGATGTTATCTGCCATCCGGCTTACAAAAAACTTACCCAATTCCACTGATGCATCTGTGCGAGGGTCACGGCCTAATATACCAGCTCTCCGGTGTCCTTCTTCAGTGGTCAGATCTTCATCCTTGATTCGATCCAGATCCAGCAGTTCTGGACGGAGGTACATCAGGATGGATGTCTCCCAATACCCGGCATGGTCCATTTTTTCCCCCTCCAGGTCATACAGATCCCCTTCCTTCATGGCAAAACCTATCGCTTTCCCGTCGACACTGATTGAATCGGCTGCTTTCTGAAGTGATTTGAGCTGTTCATCAACATCATGTCCGGTTACTCCGATGACTACTTTAAATCCGGCGACAACTAATCCCTGGAATATTGCTTTGAACAACGAATCAACAGTTTCAGGTGGAATTCCCGGGTGGCTGCAAGGTTTATCATATATATTCATGTGACCCCAATAGGTCGGAGGAACAACGATGCCCCCAAATTTCTCAGCTGTTATCAATAGAATGCCATATGCTTTTAGGGAATCATTGCCGAGTGCCATATG
>JAGDMX010000267.1 GCA_017860725.1 Chloroflexota bacterium
TTGGCGGGTTTCAATTTTCTTACCTTGTATCACGGATTGCTCGTTGAGTAGTCCAATCGTGGGGGGAAGGGTGGTCGGTACGGTCGCCATGACACCGATGGAGCTAGCTAGTGTGACGGCCTTTTGAGTCATCGCATCATCGATTTTAATAATTGGCGTATCGACCATTTTACGCGCGACATCCATACTTGGACCGAGTGACGAGCAGGCTGAAAAGATCAAGTCTACCCCCGCATCTTCTGCTGCCTGGGCCAGGTGCACCATGCGGCGTATGTGGGATTGTTTGATCCCGCCATCGCGATTGACAGCGGCTAAGACATCGCTATCCACAAAGTCGATTATTTCAACGTCTGGAAGGAGCTCATTAAAAAGGTTCTTAAAGACCGGTTCAACATTGATAAAAACGAAGCTGGTATGAAGTACTGCCATCCGTTTAGCCATTTTGACTCTCCTGATTCTTAATAAATTCCCGTAGGATTTTAAGCGGTACCTCTAATGCGTTGATCATCGCCTGGCGGGCTGCATCAGGATCGTGCCGTGCAATCGCATCAACGATCGCAGAGTGACCCCCATGCGCAACACGCAGATGGTCAGGCAAACGTAGTACTATTTTGCGCATATCTGTCTCAGGATTGATCAGGGAACCCATCATCTGTGCCAGAAAGGTGTTGCCAGACATATGTGTTAGTGCAGTATGTAAATCGATATCCAGGCTCACAAAGGTGGGTACATCATTTTCTTGTGTCAATGCAGCCTCTTTGCTCATCAATTGCTGCAAGTAGGCAATGTCTTCATCAGTGGCTCGCTCAGCTGCTAGTGCAGCACAAGTTGGTTCAACCGATAAGCGCGCCTCATAAAATTGCAAGAGCAGTGAATAATTCTCCGCTAACCAATCCTGGATCGGAATATTCAAAATATCAGTTGCAGAGCTCTTGACATAAGCTCCTTTACCGTGACGGATTTCGACCAGCCCTTGAATTTCCAGGATGCGTAATGCTTCGCGCAGGACTGGGCGGCTGATATTGAACTGAATAGCCATCTCCCGTTCCGCGGGAAGTACCTGACCCGGTTGGTAACGCCCCTCTCGTATCACCTGAGTAATTTGCCTGGCTACTTCATCCGAGAGCCTGGATTTTTCTAAATTCTGAAAATAGGGTGCGTTTCCCAAAGTTTTATTCCAAGTTCCCGTACTAGACAATTAATCTATTTTCCGCTACGAGATTAGTCTGAAATTAACAGTGGTTCAATTGAGTATTAAATATATATTAGCACATTATTTCAACTTGTCAAGTGGTAATATCACTTTACCACTTATATTTTAAGATTTAATGGTTTGGAAGAATTGAAATGCAGGAAAACCACATAATACACAGGGTCTTCCTGCTAGTGCTTTATGCTCTAGTGCTGATAAACTATGAGCCACCAGAGATCGCCGGGATCAAGTGGATTATATCTCCATCGGATAAGGGTTGCTCCGGCTCGGCCGAGCGGCCATTTATTACCAGTAGCAAGTGCTCTGGTTCAAGTTTTATTTCCAGCTGGGATAGTACATCTCCCAAAGTGCTGCCAGGAGGAAGCTCCATGAGCAGGCGACGCCGGTCCCTACCCATCTCCACTCGCTGGAGGGTAGTATGGAGATGAACTTCTACAACCAATTGAAGACCTCATCCAGGTCTTCGTCTGGTACATCAAAAACTGCATCGTGTGGTGGGAGAGGCTCGTGGATCATAAACTCCGGTAGCCGGTCATCCGCCGCAGTGAAGCCGGCCTGACGATTGAACTCGCGCTCGAGTCTGAGTGCCTCGCGCCCCAACACTTGTAATATATCTGTTCCCACCTGCCAGTCGTAACGAGCATTTAGCAAATCCCGGATACTTTCCGGAGCAGCGGCGAAGCCAAAACCGGCGAAAGTGCAAGCACCAAGAGAGTCATACCCGGCTACATTAATTTGCACGGTGCGTGATAGGCTGGCTTGGCCTATCGGGTCGAGATGATCGACTTTGGCACGTATCGTTAGCCCGGCAGTATGATCGGCCCCTTGGGGTGAAGTGGCATAAGTTACCCCTGTGCCTTTGATAGCACGCGGCTCATAGGCTGACATCGCTTGATTTTTAACTACGGGCACTCGAGTCACACCCAGGACTTTCCCGGTCATCCCTGCCCCACTGCCTAACAGCCGCCCAAGTGGGGTGCCACGTCGGATTTCATCCAGCAGCTCCAAAGCCCGCTCGCCATCACCAAAAGCAAACAATCCTGCTTCTGCGGCCACGCCTAATGCTGCCCCCACTTCGATTGAATCCAATCCGAGGTCATTCACCTGCCAGTTCATACGTGCGATGGTATCCAGACTGGCAATCTCAAGGTTAGAGCCCATCAACCCGATGGTCTCATACTCCAATGGAGAGACAATTGCCTTACCATCCTCGCCGCCGAAGATATTAGAGCAACGTATGGTGCAGCCAAGCATACAGGCATGGGTTGGCTCGCTCTCCCCGCCACGGGCCAGCAAGATCTCACGCATATACTCACCGCTGATTTGCTCCACCTGCTCGAAATGCCCGGATGAGAAATTACGCGTCGGAAGCCCACCAAAGCCATCACACATGCGTGCATTCCCGGCCGTCCCATAGTCGCGGTAAATGGCGATTTGTGGATGCCCCATGAGGGCCTGGTTATAGGCTTTTTGCGCTTGCTTGAAAGCATCCGGATGAGTGATAGGTGGTTTTTTGCCACTTGCATCGTCAAAGATAATGGCTTTCACACCTTTAGAGCCCAGTACCGCCCCCATCCCACCACGCGCGTTGATACGTGCTGGAACGCGATCCTTATCCAGGTTTTGTATCCCCGCAGAGGCCAGGCGCATCTCGCCGCCAGGTCCAATCAATGCAATTGCCACCTTTTTACCGTATCGTTCCAACAAGACCCGGGCAGTCTCGTAAACTCCCAAACCCGCCAGATCGTCCGCCGGATCAAATCGCGCACCCTGAAGGCTAAGATGCACCACCCACCACTCAGGTTGGGTTGGCTGACCTTCCAGGATTAATGCCCGCATCCCCATATTGGTCATGTGCAGCCCGGTCGAGCCGCCTGCATTCGACTCTTTGATACCCCCCGTCAACGGACTCTTAGCGCCTACTGAAATCCGATCACAGCTTGACAGCATATGACCGACCAGCAACCCTGGAGCGAATACCAGCTTATTCAGCGGACCGAGTGGCTCACAAGTCGGGGGCACCTCATCTAGCAGGACGCGCGCCAAAAGGCTGCGCCCACCCAAATACTGCCAGGTCTCCGGGACGTCTTCGATGTCCAGAGATTGCCTTGATAAGTTTACACGCCAGATTTTCATACCACCTATCGGATCCATTAGTAGCCCTTTCCGGTGTCTTGAATTTGCGAGCTTCAGCCGGCCTGCTCAATTTCCTGCAGCGCGGCAGCGAAAATCTTTAACGCCTGATCAATTTGACCTTCCGAGACTATCAGCGGTGGCATCCAGCGAATAGTGTTATCCCAAGGACCGCAGGTTAACATGAGCAGCTTATTCTCTTGGCAGTAATGGGCAACAGCTTTGGCAACCGCTTTTTCAGGTTTGCCGTCCACAGTCCGAAACTCGCTACCTACCATTAGGCCTACCCCGCGAACATCCCCAATCACGGGGAATTCTTCTTGTAGATGCCGCAATCCGCTAATCAGTTGGATCCCACGATCCCGGGCATTTTCCACCATATGGTCTTCTTTCATCGCCTCGATTGTGGCCACTGCAGCGGCAGCAGCGACAGCATTGCCGCCATAAGTCCCGCCATGTGAGCCAGGAATCCACTTCTTCATCAAGTCCATGTGACTGAACACACCTGATAATGGCATACCAGAAGCCAGCCCCTTGGCAACCGTCATAATATCCGGCAGGATTCCAATATGCTCAAAGGCGAACCACTTGCCTGTACGCCCCATGCCGCACTGGATCTCATCCAGGATCAGCAGGATGCCATGCCGATCACAGATATCTCGCAGTCCACGCAAGAAACTGGCAGGCGGGACTACATACCCTCCTTCCCCCAGAACGGTTTCTACCAGGAAAGCTGCCGTTTCAGCAGGAGCAGTCTGGGTCAATAGCAAATATTCCAGCTCTTCCAGACACCACTGGCTGGTCTGCTCGGCATCCCAACCGTACCGATAGGCATAAGGATACGGCGCAACAAACACACCTGCCATCAAAGGTTGGTACCCTGCCCGATAAACCGTTTTTGAAGTGGTCAGAGCCATCGTACCGGTCGTGCGCCCGTGAAAGCTGCCCTGGAAAACGACAATGTTGGGTCGTCCGGTCGCCATGCGTGCCAGCTTAATGGCCCCTTCGACTGCTTCAGCCCCCGAATTACTGAAGAAAAAACCATCCATCTCAGGTGGTAGGATCGTGCGCAAGGCATCCACCAGCTCAAGAAGTGGCTTATGCACTACAATATTGACCTGTCCATGCAGCAACTGCCCAGCCTGGCGTTGGATTGCTTCCACTACTTTGGGGTGGCAGTGACCGGTATTGGTAACGGCAATGCCACAAGTAAAATCCAAATAAGCGTTGCCTTCGAGATCATAAATATACGCCCCTTGAGCATGATCGACGATAATCGGTGTATAGTGTGTCCAAACTGGGGAGAGATAGGGGAGGTTTTCCTGATAGTTGATCACGGTAGTTTCTCCTGATGATTGTGTTGACTCAAATTTTAGCATAACAAGTGGCAATGATTGATTCAGAGTACAATT
>JAGDMX010000268.1 GCA_017860725.1 Chloroflexota bacterium
CGGTCAGCGTCTGACTCAGCTTACCTACCACCCAGAAGATGAATGCGATCCTGCCTGGTCGCCGGATGGCAGCCAGATTGTGTTTATTTTCGGGACAACACCTGGCAAAAAAACGATCAGCATGATTTCGCCGAGTGGCGGTGAAGGCTCGATTGTTTGGAATTGGGAGGGGACGTATGCACAGCCCGCCTGGTCGCTGGATGGTGGGTCGATCGCTCTGATTGCTGATTTTGGTTTTCTCGACCTGGCTGTGTGGAATTACAAAGATGTTGCCTCCGGTGAGGATGCTATGAGAGGTCTGACTGCAGATCCTGCGGTTGAACAATCGCCGAGCTGGTCGCCGGATGGCAGCAGCCTGGCGTTCACTTCCGACCGCAGCGGAGATGATGAAATTTACACCATCTATACTCAAGGCGAAGAAATGGTTAACCTGACCAACAAAGGCTCGCAGGATGGCGGTCCAAGCTGGGGAATCCTCTCGGAGCCCGGTAAAGCTATCCTGGAGAGCGGCACTCTGCCGACACCACCGGGTATCGTAGACGAAACACTCTATGACAGTTTCGACGACCCCAAATATGACGGAGCCTTCAACCCCGAGCTGTGGCAGAATCTCGACCATGCCGAAGGCAGCCAGGCGGCGCAGGCTAGCGGAGTGATGGTCATTCGCTCAGCGCAAGAAGATCACCAGGAATTTCTGAAGTCAGTACAATCCTTCTACTTGGACAGTGCATTCCTGGTTGAGGCCAGAGTTAAGGTAGAGACGATAAAAACCGGTTCGGCCTACCTATGGGTATGGGACGAGAAGGATTTCACAGGCTGTAAACTTGATACTAATGAGGGCGTAGCTGTGTTTTCCTGCTTCGGTAATCAGGGGATTCAGGACTTGGAAAAAACCGCTCCTGGCGAATGGCACACGATTGGCATTCAAATCGATCCTCAAAACAGGATATTCTATTATTCCCTGGATGGCATAGATCTTGGAAGCAGGCTAATTCCCGAAGACCAATTCCTCCTGAATAGTTCTAATATCGTTGTGCAAATAGGGGCATGGACAAACACCGGATGGACCAGCGCCGATGGGCCGGTAATTGGGCACTTTGACGATGTACTCATCCGTCCTGCTCTACCCGGTGAGTTGCTACCTACACCTACACCTGCACCTACAAGTACAACTTCACCTGAACTACCTGCCAGGATCACTGATGAGCAAGGTGTGTCGATGGCGCTCGTCCCGAAAGGTGAATTTACTATGGGCAGCGATAGCGGTGATGAGAATGAAAGGCCAGCGCATTCAGTTAATTTAGAGGATTACTATATAGACCTGTACGAAGTAACTAACAGACAGTTTTCATTCTGTCTGGTGCAGGGACCGTGTAATCCTCCCGAAGAAAATAGCTCAAACACGCGCAGCATCTATTTTGGCGACCAACAATACGATGAATTCCCGATGCTCGGGCTTAGCTGGGACCAGGCGCAGGCGTACTGCGAGTGGCGAGGGGCGCGCCTGCCCACGGAAGCTGAGTGGGAGAAAGCCGCCCGTGGCACGGATGACCGCGCTTACCCCTGGGGAGATGAGCTTTCTTGCGATTATGCGAATTACTTCAACTGCAACACCAAAGATACTACAACGGTAGGTAGTTACCCCGATGGCACCAGCCCGTACGGGCTGTTCGACATGGCAGGCAACGTTTGGGAGTGGGTTTCCAGCGCGTATTGGCCCTACCCATATAATTCCGACGATGGGCGGGAATACATTTATAGCCAGGATCTGCGGGTGCTGCGCGGCGGCTCGTGGAATGATCACAGCCACGCCCTGCGAACCGTGAACCGATTGGAGGAGCAGCGCAGCGCTCATAGAAATGATGTCGGCTTCCGCTGTGCCCGCTCGCCGTGAGGATGCTTTAGGATAGGTCCGTACATTGGCTCTTGCCAAGTAAATTACCCCGGCAAAAAATCCGACATTTTTTGCCGTTTTCCTGTATAATAGCATAATAATTAAATCATCTGGACTGTAGGTGGCGTGTATGACCGCTCCTTCCTTTATCGATTTCGATTTGCAAATTGAAAAACAGGGCAAGAAGTACCAAGCCCAGGTCCTGCAATCGCCGGCTGGGCAGGGTAATGCTGCCTTTTCCTTGCCATTCTCCAGCCTGGAGCTGGAAAATTTCTACCTGCGGGTCGGCCGCCCGCGCCAGGGGGTGCGCCGCATCGACTCTCCCGAGATGGATGTGGTCAAAAAGATGGGAGGCCGGCTGTTCGACGCCGTCTTCTCAAATGAAATCCTGGCACTGCTCAGCTCGAGCCTGGCGATTGCCCAGGCCCAGGGCAAGGGCTTACGCATCCGCTTGCGCCTGGCATCGCCTGAATCGGGCGAGCTGCCCTGGGAATATATGTACGATGAGCGCCAAAACCGCTTCCTGTCGCTGGCGGTAAAAACGCCGATCGTGCGCTATCTGGAAGTGCCTCAACCCAGCGAGGCTTTGCTGGTGGAGCTGCCGCTCAAAGTGCTGGTGATGGTATCCAGCCCGATCGACTACCCCCAACTAGATGTAGAAGCCGAGTATACGCATTTGAGCACTGCCCTCCAGCCGCTGATCGATAAAGGGCTGGTCAGCCTGGAACGCGCCGCAAAAGCTTCCATGGATGCATTGCAGCTGCAGCTGCGCGCCAGCCAGCCGCATATGTTTCATTTCATCGGTCACGGCGGCTTCGATCCTGCTACACAAGAAGGTGTGCTGCTCTTCGAAGATGAAAACGGCATTGGCAAGCGCGTCAGCGGACAGGAAATCGGCTGGCTGTTGCACAATTACCCTTCGTTGCGCCTGGTTTTGCTGAATGCCTGCGAAGGCGCCCGCTCCGGCAAGGATGATCCTTTCGCCGGGGTGGCCCAAAGTCTGGTGCAGCAGGGTATCCCGGCGGTGATCGCCATGCAGTTCGAGATTACCGACCAAGCGGCGCTGATCTTTTCGCGCAATTTCTATAGCTCTCTCTTAGGAGGTTACCCGGTTGACTCAGCCCTGTCCGAGGCCAGGATGTCGATCTTTACCTCCGGGAATGACATCGAATGGGGTACGCCGGTGCTCTTCACCCGCTCGATAGACGGCCTCCTGTTTGAGATCCCGGCCGGCCCTGCCGGCCTCCCTGCGACAGGCGCCGCTGCCGCTGCTGCCATACCCAAACCAGCCGCAGGTAAGGCTCCAGGCGGTATCGAAAAACTGCCGCCTACCGCAGTGCGGCCGAGCGCTCTCAAGCGCATTCCCATCTGGATGTGGATTGTGGCAGGTGTGTTGATCCTGGGGGCGATCGCAGTGGGTATTTACCTGTCTTCAAGTACCCCTCCAGCCGGTCCAGAGGAACAGGCGGTCGTGCAGAGCCCACCGACCACTACCGAGGTAACCGGGATGCCTGAGCCGACCGAGCCGATCACCAGTCCAGAGCCTACGGAATTTGCCGAGTTGGGGGGGCCGACATTGACGCATCCCCCACAAGCCACACAAGCAGCACAGGGCACGCTCACCCCGGTTGGACAGCCAGCTGCTACTGAGGCACCGGCTGAGTTAGGCAGCCTGCCGGCAACCATCGAAGATGACCAGGGTATTTCGATGGTACTGGTTCGGGCGGGTCCATTCCTGCATGGCAATGAAATGGGTGAGCCGGACGAAAATCCCTCTCAGATCGTCGTCCTGGATGATTTCTATATCGACCGGACCGAAGTGACCAACGCTAGCTTTGCTGCCTGCGTCGAGGCTGGGGCTTGCTCCCCGCCGGACGACCTGAGCTCGTATACCCACCCCTCTTATTTTGGCGACCCTCGTTATAACGACTACCCGGTGATCTATGTCAATTGGGAGGCCGCCCAGGCTTACTGTGAGTGGCGCGGCGGACGCCTACCCACTGAGGCGGAATGGGAGAAAGCGGCGCGCGGCAACGATGAGCGCACCTACCCTTGGGGGGAAGGCGCTTCTTGCGATCTGGCCAACATGGTTGACTGCATTGGTGATGTCACAACAGTGGGTAGCTACTTGGATGGAGCCAGCCCATATGGTGTATTGGATATGTCAGGCAATGTGTGGGAATGGACGGCCGACTGGTACGCGGCGGACTATTATGCCACGTTAGCAGATGAAACCAGCAATCCGACCGGGCCGGTATCCGGCAGCGCGCGCGTCATCCGGGGCGGCTCCTGGGCTGATGATCGCTACCAGTGCCGTATCACCGACCGCTTCCAGTTCAATCCGCTCGGCTCGGACAACGCCCTGGGCTTCCGCTGCGTTCGCACACCCTGATCCTGATACATAGCCTGTCGATGGTTCATCTAATGGGGGTGTTCACAGCAACTTTCGGCTTATAATAAGACCGATCCATACCTTAAGTTGATGCGGAGGTATCTCGATGGTCGACTCAGCCACCCTCACCCTGGGCACCTCACCCCTGATCCGCCTACCCAAGCAGGTTACACCTACACCCCTGGAACCCGGTCAGGGCTACTTTCGCCTGCGTCTGCTATCCGCCCAGGCGGCCATCTTCGGGCCTTTCTGGCAGCAAGCTCAACAATTGGTGGTAACCTCTGAGGTGCGCCTGTTCTGCCCGCCCTTCAACGGCGAGCCGGTGCAATCTATCCAGCGCATCCGCCCGCTTAAGCAGGGCGCCGCCGAGCAGCTCGGATTGAGCCCAGCCCTGGTCGACCTGATGCCGGCCACCCTGGATAAGCTGGGAATCGCCATCGAATTCTTGCTCGACCGCCAGAACCGCCTGG
>JAGDMX010000269.1 GCA_017860725.1 Chloroflexota bacterium
CTCCCGGTCGAATACAAGGAGCATAAAATTAACCTGCTGGACACCCCAGGATATACCGATTTCGTCGGCGAGGTGATTTCGGCATTGCGTGTTTCAGATGGTGCGGTGGTTATGGTGGACTCTGTCGCGGGCACGGAAGTGGGTACAGAGATTGCCTGGGATTATGCAAATACTTTCAACTTGCCTCGGCTTGTGGTTATCAACAAGATGAACCGCGACAATGCCAATTTCCGCAAGGCGTTGGCTTCAGTACAGGATATGGCTGATAAGCGTTTGATCCCGGTACAGTTACCGTGGGGCGAGCGGAGCGAGTTCAAAGGCGTCTTAGACCTGCTCACCATGAAGGCTTATGAAGGGGATGGTAAGACCATTCGTGATATACCGGCTGAGTTTATGGACGAAGTAGAGACTGCCCAGATGGAGCTGATCGAAGCGGCCGCTGAAGGTGAAGATGAGCTACTCGAGAAATATCTTGAAGGCGGCGAACTATCCTCCGCAGAAATCCAACGCGGCTTGAAAAAAGTGATCTTGAACGGTACATATGTCCCGGTTTTTGTAGCAGCCGGTTCAGCCGAGATTGGCCTGGCGCGGATTTTGGATGCCATGATCGATTTGCTGCCTTCTCCGACCGAGGTACAACCAACGGTAGTCCAAGGTAAAACCGAGGAGGAAACCCTGACAGCGGCAGATAATGGCGCACTGGCGGCCTATGTTTGGAAGACTACCGCTGATCCATTCGTCGGTAAAATCACATATTTCCGGGTCTACTCGGGTATGATCACCGGCGATTCGCGAGTCTGGAACCAGAGCAAAAGCGCTGAAGAGCGTTTTGGAACGCTGCACATCCTGAGGGGCAAGGAACAGTTGGCGATTAAAGTGGTTCATGCCGGAGATATTGCCACAGTGTCGAAGCTAAATGTCACATCTACAGGAGATACCCTGACAGATAAAGCCCACCCGCTCACCCTGCCAGTACCTCAATATCCGCATGCACTCTATCGGGTTGCTGTTTCGCCCAAGTCTCAAGCGGATTCGGCCAAGATCAGCCCAACGCTCACCCGACTGGCGGAAGAAGATCCAACGCTCACCTGGTCGCAGGAAGCCAGCACGAACCAGACGATCCTACAGGGGATGGGCGACCAGCACATCGACGTCGCTATCCGTAAGGCCGAAGCTAAATTCCAAACTGGCCTGAACACCGTCGAGCCGCGCGTGCCCTACCAAGAGTCGATCACAAAATCCGGTCAAGCCATGTATCGGCACAAGAAGCAAACCGGTGGCGCCGGCCAATTCGGTGAGGTCTGGATGCGCATCGAGCCGCTTACGGACACGGACTACGAATTCTCGTGGGATGTTTTTGGCGGAGCGGTTTCCTCCAGCTACCAACCGGCGATTGAAAAAGGTATCAAAAGCGTGATGAAGGAAGGCGTTGTTGCCGGTTTTCCATTAAACAAGGTAAAGGTATCGGTGTACGATGGCAAGGAGCATCCGGTTGACTCTAAACCGGTCGCCTTCGAAATCGCTGCACGCGAAGCCTTCAAACTATCGGTAAAAGACTCGGCGCCGGTGCTGCTCGAGCCGATCATGAATGTCAGGATTGTTGTGCCCGAAAGCAATATGGGTGATATTATGGGAGACCTGAATACCCGCCGGGCGCGCATCCAAGGCATGGATACTGAGCGTGGCCGGTCAGTCGTGACTGCGCAGGTACCGCTGGCTGAAATGCAGCGCTATACCACTGACCTACGTTCGATTACCGGTGGCCGCGGCGTCTTCACCATGGAATTCTCTCATTATGAGGTGGTTCCGGCGCACATTGCTAATGAGATTATTGCGCAGCGCCAGAAAGAGCTCCAGGCTGCTAAAGAAGAGTAAATTGAGCAATAAAAATTCCATCTCCAATACAATTGGAGATGGAATTTTTATTTTAATTATTCGGTTTGGCCAGCTTTAGGGCAAAGAATAATAAGGGGGCCAACCAGGCAACCCACAAGCCGACAATTGCATAGCGGACATAGCGGAGCACATTTGCGAAGAAATCGCTGCCGTGAGGGAATACCAGTCCCAAGCCGAGATAGAGGATAACTACTCCAACAAGGCCTAATAGGACGCGTAACACCCGCTGCCACCATGGTCCGGCTGTATTCAATCCGCCTCTTTTGGAGATCAGGGCAACACCCATCGTCAGGCCAAACAATACCCCGGCAGTCGAGTATGCTCCATTGATGTTCAATGGATTGATTGGATCAGACTCAGGGAATACTACCAGCGCGTTATTGATCCACTCCTGTGGGATGGCGTAATTACCCAGGAGTGATCGGACAAGCACGGATAACAGGAGCAAAGCTATGGATCCCAGGAACCCGACCAGGATTTGGGTCACGGTCGTTTGTCCGGATAGCCAATGCTTGACCGGCGTTTCTAAAGCAAGATAGACCACCAGGATCACCGTTCCGATAAGCCAGCCGGCCAGGACATCCGTTGGAAAATGAACGCCAAGGTAAATGCGGGAGGTTCCGACCGATAAAATGAGGAGTATCGCGATTACCCAGGCCCATGGACGGCGAATCCAGGCCGCGATGCCTCCCCAGACAACGACTGAATTTTGGGCATGCCCAGATGGAAGGCCGAACGAGGTCTCTTCAGCCAGGCCTTGGACGTGCAGATCGTACCAGTATGGGCGTGGTTGGTGAAACGCCAGTTTAAGCGCACTGTATATTAAGGTGTTGATCATCACCAGCAGGCCGATCCGGATACCCAATGCAGTATTGACTGCCCAGTAGAGGGTGGAGATCAAGACAATAAAGAATTGCTCGGTGCCCAGGAAAGAGAACAGCTCCATAGGCAATTTGAGCCACCCGCCCAGGCTTTGGAACAAAAGATTGATTTGTATGCCGAAATTAAGAATTGGTTCCATTTTTATATCCTCCTTTTACAAAATCTTTGGTTCTTAAAGGCGAGAATAGTTTCGTCACGAGTATGGCGATGAGGATTAGGATCAAGCTGAACGAGTAAATATAGGTTGGATTGGTCTGGTAGAGCATGCCGGCCAATGGTGAAGCGATGATGATCGCAGCCGTCATAGCGGTTTCGAGAAATGCGTATCCAACACCCATATAAGCAGCCTGGATTAGTGATCTACCCTGGGCAATTGCCAAAGCTCGTGCAGTTTGATAGCTGCCCAATAAGAAATATCCGGCGAAATACCAGGGCATGCTGACGCCGCGCAAGAGCAGTAAGGTAAAAGCGGCCATGCACGCCTGCGCAATCAGGTAGCCCAGGCGTGCATTGATTTGGCCGACGACCAGGTTAATGACGACGATGCCCAGGCTGCGGGTTGCGATCAATTGTCCGATCTGTTCGAGATCGAGCCCACGCTGGTTTTGTAAGAAATTCTGCGAAAGCGGCTGCGGTAGATATAAGCTAAATGTTACAAAAAAGATAACCACCAGGTATTGGAAATAACGCCGGTTGAGTAGGTCCTTCCAACTTCCAGTTTCAGTCTGCCCATCAGATTTCTCGACAGGCTGGGGGCTGACCAAGAACATGATGATGGTCGATACCACAAAAATAATGGCGGCTATCAGAAAGGTACGATTTAATCCGTACTGATCCCCTACCCAACCTCCAATCAGCGGCCCAAGGATCACGCCGAAATTGAAAGATGCTGAAATCAGGGTTATTGTCCGGCCTACGCTCCAATTCCCGCGCGCTTGCGTGATATAGCTGTTGAGAGGAACGGTGACGAAGCTGGTGAAACTGTACAGCGTCATTCCAATCACAAATACCGGTAGTGATTTTGCCAGGGCCATGAGCCAGGTTGCGCCAAAGCCAAGCAACCACGCCAGGCGTAGCATAGGCCTGCGACCAAACCGGTCAGATAGAAAACCGGCCGGCAGGTAGGAGACTGCCATGGCTATTCCGACGCCTCCCAAGATGGTGCCAATTAAGATCGGATCGGCGCCGAGCTGTTGCAGGTAAATCGGCTCAAAGTAAAGAAACATCCCTTCCCCAACACCCCAGGTGACCAATGCCAGGGAAACGAGAAAGAGGTCTCGTTTCATGCAGGTTGGATGGATTCCTTTGCAAGGAAATCAGCAATGGTCTGAAACACCTCCAGCCGCTGTAAATCCCGTGTGATAACGTGACCGCTACGCTCGATCCAAACCAAACTTTTCCTTTCACTTCCAATTTTCTGATAGATTTTCTCAGCGTGCTGTTCTTCGGGGCGAACGGTTTGATCATTTTTCGAATAAATTAACAATGCCGGTACACGGATCAGGGAAAGACCGGATTTCATTTCGACAAGCACGTCGCGCACCTCTGCGCCGGCGCGCACTGGATCGACTTCATAACACAGTTGCTCTTGCTCCGCCTCATGGTCGTACCAATCGCTGATCCCTTTTGGCATGTACGGCTTGACCAGGCTGAGGGCTTTAGCTGCCCGTAGGAGATGTGGATTTGCCGGTAATTTGTGGGGGACTGCCATAGCGACTACCCCTGCAACCGGGCAGCCAGGTGTGAACCGACCGGAAGCGAACGTCAAGGACAGGATGCCACCCAGTGATAAGCCCATGACGACGATCTTCTGGGATGAGCCTGATAGCAGATCGTATCCGTCCTCTACACTTGCCAGCCAGTCGCGCCAGCGCATTCGTGACATATCCGCAACCCGGGTCCCATGACCAGCCAGACGAATTCCGAGCACACTGTAGCCCTTTTCATTCAGGAATTCGCCCAGC
>JAGDMX010000270.1 GCA_017860725.1 Chloroflexota bacterium
GTGGGTCAGCGCCTGCTCGCCGAGATGGGTGGTTTGGCGGGGGTACACCGCGCCTCTTTTGAGGAAGTATGCAATCAGCATGGTATCGGCCCGGCCAAAGCCGCCCAGTTAAAAGCCGCTATCGAACTGGGTAACCGGCTGCGCCTGGAGGAACCGGACATTCGACCAGCGGTCCACAGTCCGGCGGATGCCGCAGCGTTGGTGATGTATGAGATGAGTGCGCTGGAGCAAGAAGAGCTGCGAGTATTGCTGCTAGATATCCGTAACCGGGTGATAAAGGTAATTTCCCTGTACCGCGGCTCTCTCAGTAGCTCGCAGGTCAGGGTAGGAGAGATTTTTAAGGACGCCATTCGCAGTAATGCCGCCGCTATTATTGTGGTGCACAACCACCCCAGCGGCGACCCAACACCCAGCCCGGAGGATATTGCCCTGACGCGTTCGATCGTCCAGGCCGGGAAACTGGTGGATGTCGATGTGTTAGATCATCTGGTGATCGGTTACCAGCGTTTTGTTTCGCTCAAGGAGCGCGGGCTGGGTTTCTGACCGGCTATTTTATTTATCCTGTCATCCGGACGATAAATTGGGTATACGCCCCCGTTGCAGGCAGCCATTCAAAGTCCACACCGGAAACATATGCAGCTCGCGGCCCACGCCGTAAGGCGGCCAATAAATTTTCCAGGTGAATATGCTCCCCCTCGGCCAGCACTTCGACAGTCCCATCGGTGCGGTTGCGCACCCAGCCGGTAAGGCCGAGCCCGACTGCGGTTTCTTGAACAAAATAGCGGAATCCGACACCATGGACGTACCCTTCGACGGTGGCATGGATGCCGCTCAATTCTGACTCGCTCATGACATTCCTCATTCATTCTACGAATGTATGCTGATCCGCATTTACTGTGTGGAAGGTCTCCTCAGTAAAATGATTAATCCCACCAGCAGCGGAACGGCCATGGTCACAACAAGAAGAATCAACCAGGGCACAAAATCATCGGTTTGCGTTTGGGTCGGGAGTTGTTCCCCAAGGGTTTCATCCCGCCATTGCTGCTCCAACGCGCTCAAGCTAATGCCCAGCGCGCTGACAGGGCCATTTTCACAATCCCGGCCGCTGGCATACGCCTGCACCAGGGATTGCATTCCAGCCTTGCCATAATGGCTGAGTATGAAGCGTGCAAAAGATGTCGACTGGGCATATGCCATCAAGGCTGCCGAGGCTTCATCAGGGAAGGCCGGGCATAATGCTGTCATCGCGGGCAGTCCAGCTTGCTCATAGGCGGTTTTGACAAGCAGTGGATAATCCGGATTGGGGTACAGTTCGGCTGCAGATGCCAGCCCCTCGCTCAGCCAGACCGGCAGCCGGAAATAATCCTCCCCCAGCGTCAAGTACAAGGAGACATGCATCAGTTCGTGGGGTACACGCTGTTCGATCAGTACTTGCTGGTCAGGACCTGGTGGCAGGGCGGTCAAGATCACGCTTTTCTCAGGGGCGGCGCGGCCGGCTGTCCAGGTGTGCCCGGTGTGTGCCAGCACTTCTTGCAAACTGGTCGTGTCGGGGTAGATGTAGATTTCCACCTGTTTTGGAACAACCAATTCGATCAGCTCCTGGATGTGCTCCATACCGGATTGGGCTACTTGCTGGACAGATTTGGCTGCGACGCCATTACCGTTATACCAATGAATTTGGAATGGATCGCCGGGAAGCGTTTGCCATTCAAATCGATTGTCGAGGTAATCAAATTGAGCCAAAGGGCTGGAGTACTTCTCTCCCCTGGAGTCAACAAGCTCAAAATAGTATTCTAGCGTTGAAAAAGCCGTCAGGTTTTGTCCCGCTAGTTTATAAGTAGCCTGGAGTTGTGAGCTCCCGTCATTTACAGGCGTCACCTCTGCCGGGATCTTCCGGGCTTCGGATATGTCGGGTAATTGAAAAATCAACTGTGCCTGTTGGATCGCCGTGTCAATGTTTGCTTGGGCGCGGAAGGTGATCTGCTCTCCGAAGATGTAGCTCGATACCTCTGGTTCCGAGATCTGTGTTTGCGCGCTGGCAATTTGGAGGGGCAGGAGAGCCGTTAGAGAAGCCAGGATAAGCCAAGCACGCCGAAATTGCTGCATATCAGGCTCCCAGGTAAGCTAAAACCAAAGTTAATGTGATCGAACTGAGCAGAGTAGTGGTTGTCACCGCCGCGGTGACAAATTCCGGTCTGGCATCAAATTCAGTCGCTACCACGATATTAAGCACTGCACTTGGCATAGCCGATTCTAACACGCCTGCTTCGATGGCGAAGCCATTCAAATGGAATACACTTCCCAATCCGATGGCTATCAACGGGCTGGCGATCAGACGCATTCCATTCACCAGGGCTAAGGGTCCGAGAAATCCTTTCCAGCGTACGAACTGCAACTGCATTCCCAGCAGGACCAGCATACCAGGGATGGCGGCGTTTCCTAAAACCTGAGTAGCCCTCTCGACCGGAGTAGGCAGGATCCATCCCGTCTGCAGGAAGATAAAACCCAGAGTCAATGCATATACGGCCGGTAGCTTGACGAGATTTTTGAGGGATTCGCTCCAGCTTGCCGAACCCAGGGAGGCGATCATCACGCCCAGCGTATTGATTGTGACACTGCTGGTTACAAAAAAGAGCGAGGAATATGCCAGGGCATCCTCGCCAAAAGCAAATAAAACCACGGATAACCCGAAATTACCGGCATTCATGAACATGGCAGCGAGCAGGACTCCGGCCATCAATCGCTTCTCCAGGCGCATGCTCCGCCCGATGATGTAGGTAATCAAACCCACCAGCACGATCACTGTAACCGCGAAAAAGATCATCCGGAAGATATCATCGTTCTGGAGTTTGCTGGTGCGGATCAGGTTAAACACCAGGCAGGGACTGAAAATATAAAAAATGACTTGAGAAAGGGTGCGGGGATTCAGCCGCAGGTAGCGAGAAAGGGCATAGCCTGTCCCGGCGGCCAAGAAGATGGGCAGGACATTGTTATAGAAGAGGTTGAGCAGGTTGCTCAATCCACAGGGTCCTCTTCATCATCATCTTCTTCCTCTATTCCATCACCTGTAAACCAATCCAATCCGTCGTCTTCATCGTAATCTTCTTCGAGGTCCTGTTCAGGTAACTCGAAGAACGGCATCAAGCGGATCTCTTCGGTATATTCCAGATTATCGAGGGCTTTTTCCAGGTAAGCCTGCTCGTCATCATCTTCGCTTTCGCTGTAAAGCAGCTCTAATGCCTCGCGCACACCGTTTCCACCGATTTGTGAGAGCGACCAGATACTTGCCAGGCGTGTCTCTTCATCCGGATCGTCCAGGAGCTCATAAAGCCGGGTGAGCGCCTGGCGGATCTCCAGCTCACCGGCGGCGCGTGCAGCTTCCTGCCGGACGGCAGGCATCTTACTCTCTAGCATCGAGAGCACTTGTGGAGCCCAGTGCTCGTTGGCTGAGCGACCCATCGCAAACAAGGCGCTGGCAACCCAATCGATACTATCTGAATGGAAGGCGGTGTCGATGAGCGAGGGAACTTGTTCGTGGCAAGAGAATCCCAGCGATTCCAATGCCATGCGCCGCACTAACTCTGCATCAGCTCCGTTTACTACATTCAACAAGTGATCTAGGATGTGTTGGTAGAGCTTTTCAGGGATCGCCTCGGTTTCGCCATCATAGACGAATCGCCCCAAGGCAGTTGCTGCTGCTGCCCGCACTTCCATCTCGCTATCCGACTCGAGCATCTGTAAATAGGTTGTCGCTAGGTCAGAGCTTTCGTACTCTCCTAATATCCGTAACGCCAGCAGACGGATTTTGCCATCAGAGTCCTTAAGGGCAAAACGCCCCAGGGCTTCGAAGGACAGCAACAAGTCATTCAGCCCAAGCTCCTCAATATCTTCCATCAGTGCAAGGCGACGCCAGCTGGGGACCTGATCCCAGATCTTGGCTAGCTCTGCCACCTCTTTCGGTTCTAGGTCTGAAAACTGGTACAGGTAGCGCGGCGGAAAAGTAGACTCGCTATCGAGCAGAGCATCCAAGACGCGCTGGAAGGGAATATTAGTGGCGTTGGGCATCGCCTGACTCTGAAAGAATGTTCCTACGGGAGTTGAACTGGATTGATGAAATCCTGGACGTTGACGTATATCAATAAAATTAGCAGCAGTGTGAAGCCGACCAGGTGGATGGCATTCTCGAATTTTGGAGGAATTCGCCGCCGGAATATAAGCTCTGGCAAGGTAAGCAGGATGCGCCCGCCATCCAGGGCTGGGATGGGAAACAGATTGATTACACCCAGCGAGATGGAAATTGCCATGAAAAACCACAGTGGGCTTTGAATCTGCTGGTAAATCTCGAACATGCCTTTATACCCGACCAGACGTCCTTCCTCAGGGCTGGCCTGGCCGTTCACCATTCGCAGGGGCAGTCGCAAAATGCCAGTAACATTTTCATATGTTGCGGCAGCTCCCTGGCGAACGGCCTGGGAGAAGCTGATCGGTACCGTCGGTGAACTCATACGGATGCCGATGGCACCCTGCCCAGCAGGTGGATTTTCCCGGGGTGTGAGCATAACTGAAAAGCTCTGGTCGCCACGCAGGTAAACGATCTCAATTTCTTTACCCAGGCTCGCCTGGATTTGCTCCTGGAGTGTGACCTGCCCATCAATCTTTGTTCCATTGAGGGATACGATGATATCACCTGTTTGCAGCCCGGCTTGCTCGGCTGGAGAGTCCGGTGCAATCCCTGCCACCA
>JAGDMX010000271.1 GCA_017860725.1 Chloroflexota bacterium
TACCGCCTGCACCGTCGTATCGACGAGCGCATCCTGTGGGCCAGGAGTCATCGCTTAACATAACCGCTCTTTTCGATCAGCTCCTGTCCATGCGGTGAACGCAGCCAGGCTCGCAAGCGATAAGCCAAGCTGTCTTTCGGCTGATCTCCGCGGGTCACTGCGTACACCTCAGTTGTATAAGGATATGCCTGGTTCTGAATGCTACTAGCCTGTGGCATCAATCCATCCACCGCCAGCAGCTTGACGTGCTCCTCGAGTGGGGCCATGTTCTCTTCATAAAAGAAGATCGAGTAGCCGATCCCAGCGATGTCAGCGCTGACCGCATAAAACGGCGCAAACATCGTCGGCAGCATAAGGTCAGACGCTTCTTTGGTGAGCAGATCGTTCATCAACAGTTGATCCATCAGCTCGCGGCTGCCAGAGTTTGGCTCGCGCTGGTAAGCATGGATCGGGATATCCTGACCTCCCACCTGATTCCAGTTGGTGATTTCACCAGTGTAGATTTTACGGATTTGCTCCGAGGAATCGGCTGTATATCTAACGCGACCAGGCTGTTTTGCGCCAGTGCCCGCTCGTCAGCGGAAGGCACCCTCGCTACCAGGATTAAGTCCGACTCGCCCGCGATCAGGCTAAGATATGCTTCATGCGTCCCAGAAACGTTCAGGGTAGGAAGCTGCATTTCCATACTCTTTGCCACAGGCACCAACCTTCGCTCGCCATCTATCCAGTCGTACCATTCGCATGACGCCTGCAGAAATTCACACACAATCTGTGCCAGGATAGGCTCAGCCGACGTCGAGCCATCCAGCCGCGGAAAGTTTTCCGCAGTGATCTGTGGCCTTGTTGCTTCATCGACCCATTGTGTAGGTGCAGATTCTTTGCCTGCCTGAGCACAACCGACCATCAAGATAGCAAAGAATAGGCAAAACAGCCGATCTCTCAATGTATATAGTGATTCACACATGGTGTGAAATGCGTATTCGCTCTTCCATATCTAGCAACAGGTAGATAATCTCCGCCATGCCCTGCAATCCCAGGAAGAAGAAGCCTGCCAGGGACAGTGTGGACAGCAGGCTGATTATCGATCCAAGAGTGAACTGACCGGCAGGTTCGCTGAACAGGTAAAGCAGGTTGATGACAACTGTCAAGACCATGATTACCAGTATCGCCCACGACAGGATCTTAGCCCAGGATGCCAGGTTGATCAGTTTATCCGGGTTGTGTAGAGTATCTATTCCCATCTCTTCAGCCTTGCTCCGATCAAACTCATCGGATTGCGAATCGTCCATAGGATCCTCCTTTGTCCAGGCTTAGCACTTGTACTGATATTCATTTTAGCCCCCTCCTTTCGGTTGTCAAGTAATGCAGCAACCGCTGTGCAGCCACTCAAATGATATGTTACACTTTACATACCTCTCTGCCATACCCTGATTATCATTGCCGATTATGAAATACCTGCTCATCACTGCGCACACCTTGCTCACTCTCTGGTGGCGCCTCACCCGCCCGATTTTATTTGGTGTGCGCATCCTGCTCATCCAGGATGACCAGGTGATGCTGGTCAAACATGTCTACCAACCCGAATGGTACCTGCCAGGTGGTGGCCTCAAGCGTTACGAGAGCCTGGAACAGGCCGTTCGCCGTGAAGCGCGCGAAGAAGTCGGCGCCGAGCTGGGAGCCGTGCAGATGTTCGATCTCGACACCAGCGTGAATCACGGCATCACCCTGCACCTGGCAGTCTTCCTGTGCACCGAGTTCAACCTGGGTGGTCCCTCGGACGCTGAGATTGCCGAAAAGCGCTTCTTCCCCCTGGATGCTTTGCCGGCGAACACGGCACAGTCTAATCGCAGTAAAATCGAAAAATATCGAAATGGGCTATGAAGCCTCGATCATCGCCGATTGAAAGATTCACCAGCAACCCTCACCCAATATGGGTGAATATCCTGGTTGGCGCCGTTTTGTTTTCCCTGCCCATAATTGCCGCTGCCCTGGATGGCGTTCTGATGGGGATTCTCCAGGATGGCAACTTTCGCATCCTACTAATTTATCCTGCCATTATCCTTTATATCTGGTTGATCTCTCCACCTATGTCACGCATCGCCAACCAGGTGATGCCCTCCCTGCGCCCGGTAATTCTATTGGATGATGAACAGCTCGAAAAAATTGTGAAGCAAGCCGGGTATATCAGCCCGCTGTACGAATGGCTGGCTGTCCTTACTGGAGCGGCTATCGGTATGTATACCGCTTCTGCGACTAATTGGGGCCCAGAGATCACCTATTTGAAAGTTGAATGGTATGTTACCAGCGTGATCATGTATGGATTGCTGGCCTGGACGATCTTCTATGCGATCTATAGCACCCGCGTAACCGCCGCCCTGCACCGCCAGCCAATGCAAATTGATGTTTTGGATCCTTCACCTTTTCAAGTGGTAGGCAAGGTCAGCTTGACACTGGCATTGGTATTCATTGGTGGGATAACGCTGAGCCTGCTGCTCGGATTCCAGGCCAACAACCTGGCGGCGCCAATTTTTTGGATCTTTAACCTGGCCATCATCCTGGCAGCCGGGCTGATCTTCTTCCTTAACATGTGGCCGACACACAAAATCCTTCAGCAGGCAAAAAAATGTGAGCTGGAACCACTCCAGCGCCGGATTGATCAATCCGGGCGCTCGCTCATCACCGGGCTGGAGCAAGGCTCTCCGACAAACGATCTGGCATTGCAAATCCAGGCGCTCTCCATCTATGAGCAGCGCTTGCAGTCGGCGCGCACCTGGCCGTATAACACTGGTATGTTGCGCACCTTGTTCTTCTCCGTATTCATCCCACTTGCCACCATCCTGATCCGCGTGGCGGTCGAGATGCTCTTCCGGATCTAAATGCATTGGCAGATCATCAGGATTTTATGAATCCGGAGCGTCTTAACTGAATTCATTGACAATCCAGCCAAATCCGATATACTAAGCCAAATCTCGTCGACCCCAGCACGTCCGTCCCTGCGTCATAACCAAATAATTGAGGTGATCCACCGGTCGTCAAGGAGGTGCCCGGCAGAAAATAGACTTATTCTCTTTTCCCGCAGCTTATCTACTTATATTTCTATTTCCCAGAGGAGTGAAACACGCATGAGCAGCAAGTCTATTTTATTGAAAGTACTGGCTTTGGTCGCTATCCTGAGTATGGCTCTGGCTGCCTGTGGCGGTGGGGGTGAGCCCACCGCCGAAGCGCCTACCGGACCCGCCATGATGACCGAGATCGGGGAGGGCGAAGGTGAAGTATCGATCGTAGCCTGGCCTGGCTACATCGAACGCGGCGAGACCGACCCTGCCTACGATTGGGTCACCCAGTTTGAGGCAGATACGGGATGCAAGGTAACTGTCAAGAGTGCTGCCACCTCCGACGAGATGGTCGCTCTGATGAACGAAGGCGGATTCGATCTGGTGACCGCCTCCGGCGACGCCAGCAACCGTCTGATTGCCGGCGGCAAGGTCCAGCCGGTTAACACCAACTTGATCCCAAGCTGGAGCACCGTTGACGAGCGTTTACAAAACGCCCCCTGGCATACCGTGGACGGCGTGCATTACGGAGTTCCATATCAATGGGGGCCTAATGTGCTGATGTACAACACCAATGCCTTCTCCACCCCGCCTGACTCATGGAATGTGGTCTTTGAAGAACAAACCTTCAGTGATGGGCAGTCCAATAAAGGCCGAGTCCAGGCTTACGATGGTCCGATCTATATCGCTGACGCCGCCCTTTACCTGATGGCTACACGCCCCGAGCTGGGCATCAGCGATCCTTACGAGCTCAATCGTGACCAGTTCAATGCCGCCCTCGATTTGCTACGTGGCCAACGTGAGCTGATCAATCGCTACTGGCACGATGCCTTCATCCAGATGGACGACTTCAAAAATGAAGGCGTAGTCGCCTCCGGCTCCTGGCCTTTCCAGGTTAACTTGCTGGCTTTTGAAGGTCAACCGATCGCCAGCGTCTTCCCCAAGGAAGGCGTAACCGGCTGGGCAGATACTACCATGATGCACGTTGAAGCCCCGCATCCAAACTGCGCCTACAAGTGGCTGGAGTGGTCGCTTAATCCCAAGCTGCAGGGTGACCTGGCAGCCTGGTTCGGCTCAGTTCCGGCAGTGCCAGCTGCTTGTGATGGCAACGAGCTACTCGGTCCGGAGGGCTGTAAGACGAACGGCATCGATAACTTCGATCAGGTACATTTCTGGCGCACCCCCGTCACCCAGTGTGAGAGCCAGGGTGAGTGCGTGCCTTACCATGAGTGGGTTACCAACTATATCGCCGTAATTGGCGGGCGTTAATTCTGTTATGGGTTTAGCGAAGGAATCTTCGCTATACCCACTCCCGCTATCATTTATGACTGACCCTTATTCTTCTCAACCCCACACTCGCCACGCCGACAGCCTGCCTGCCGTTCGTTTCCGCAACATCAGCCGGCATTTTGGCGATGTCAAAGCGGTCGATGATGTCAGCCTGGATATCCTGGACGGCGAGTTTTTCACGATGCTCGGCCCTTCCGGCTCAGGTAAGACCACCTGTTTACGCATGATCGCCGGTTTCGAACGCCCGACCAGTGGGCAAATCCTGCTGCACGGACAGGATGTCTCCTCCCTGCCGCCCTATGAGCGTGATGTCAACACAGTTTTCCAGGATTATGCTCTATTCCCCCATATGACCGTTGCCGAGAATATCGCTTACGGCCTGATGATCAAGAAAATTGCTAAAGTCGAGCGCACCCACCGAGTTGAAGAAATGCTAGAGCTGGTGCGCTTGCCCGGCCTGGGAGGTCGTAAGCCGTCGCAGCTCTCCGGAGGGCAGCGCCAACGGGTAGCCCTGGCGCGTGCCCTGATTAACCACCCGCGCGTCCTGCTGCTTGATGAGCCGCTCGGCGCTCTCGATCTCAAGCTGCGCCAGGCGATGCAGCTCGAGCTGAAAACCATCCAGCAGCGCGTGGGCATCACCTTTATCTATGTGACTCACGACCAGGAAGAAGCCCTGACGATGAGCGATCGGCTGGCGGTTTTCAACCATGGCAAGATCGAACAGATCGGCGCGCCATACGAGATATACGAGCGCCCAGCAACGCCTTTTGTCGCCGGTTTCGTCGGTATCTCCAACCTGGTCAGTGGCGATGTCGCCCGGCGCATTACCGGCTCACCACAAACTTTCTC
>JAGDMX010000039.1 GCA_017860725.1 Chloroflexota bacterium
CTTGAAATTAAATCCTACGATCTTGCCACCATCGACGGTCTGGCAGCCGTACAGATGAATGCCATCTGGAACGCCACCCGCACCGAGCGCATGCCCGACGACCCCCCGATCCCGCTGGAGGAGGACCTGCAGGGCTGGCGCAACATCCCCGAGTTCGTCGATGTTCATGAATGGCTGGCCTGGAACCCCGACCACACCCGGGCGTTGGCCGTCGGTGAGGTAGAAGTCTACCGCACCGAGGATAACCAGCACATGGCCTTTTTCGATATTTACGTCCTGCCGGAGTTTCGCCAACAGGGAATAGGTCGCCAACTACTGTCCACCTTGATGCCGGTCGTGATGGAAAATCGACGGCGCTTGCTGATGACAGCTACACACGCCAATATCCCAGCCGGGGAGGCTTTCATGCAGCGCCTGGGCGGTAGTCGCGGACTGGAGCAGCGGGTGAACCAGCTCAAAATGAGCAAGCTGGACCGCGGCTGGGTGTCCAAGTGGGCAGCAGATGAGCATTATCCCGGCTTCAAGTTAGGATTGTGGGAGGGCATGTTTCCTGAAGAACAGATCGAGGCGATTACGGAACTTTATCAGCTTACGAACGATGCCCCACGTGAGCAGCTTGATTATGAGGACCGTCAAATCACCTCTGAGCAGGTGCTTGATATGGAACAGTACCAGATGGCGCGCGGCATGCAACGCTGGACGATGTATGTTACCGATCAGGCCAGCGGGCGCTTTGCCGGCTTTACTGAAGTCTTTTGGAATCCGAACCGTCCCCAGCTGTTGACTCAGGGCTTCACTGGGGTGCATCCCGATTTCCGCGGTCACTCACTGGGTCGCTGGCTGAAAGCTGCCATGATCGAGAAAGTGATCCACGACCGCCCAGAAGTAAAAGTGGTGCGTACCGGCAATGCTAATTCGAATGTTCCGATGCTAAAAATCAACACCGAGATGGGCTTCCAGCTTGCCCAGGCGGCCACCATCTGGCAGGTAGAGACGGTAAAAGTATTAGAATACCTGAAAGCGAGGGAATAACCATGGAATCCATAATCAGCACCTCCGATAACATATCGGTCCTGCAAATCAGCGGCAGCTTCGATGTGCTGGAGTCCGAAGTGATCGACTCCTGGCTGAAAACCAACCTGCTCAGCAATGACCCCCAGCTGGTGATTGACCTGGCTGAAGTGGATCTGATCGACACAGCCGGGATCGCCACCCTGGTACAGGCCTTAAAGCGCTACCGTCAAAAAGGCGGCAACCTGCACCTGTGCAACTTGCAACCGGTGGTGTGGGAAGTATTCGAGCTGACACACCTCGACCGGGCGTTCGATATTTTCCCCAGCCAGGAAGAAGCTGTCCAGGCTTTCCTGGGGCTTCCCGGCGGCCCATGATGCAAATGTGCCAGCCCGGTCCCATTTTTTCCCTGCGTTCTTCCGCCCCCGATTTTCGCGATCTCCCATGGCATCTGCCGGTTGCTGCCTGGCCGGGAGTTGAGACGCGCCTGGAGGAAGTGCCTTGCGGGCTGCACCGCCACCCGGTTCTGTTCGTGAACCAGGGTGGGGAGATTTACGCCATTAAGGAGCTACCATCAGGGCTGGCGGCTCAGGAAGACGCGCTGCTGGAGCAAATCCAGGAGATGGGATTACCGGGCGTGCAACCAATGGGGCATGTCAGCACGCACACTCAGCCGCGCGGCCCAGCCAGCGTACTGATTACGCGCTACCTGGACAGATCGCTACCCTACCGCTCACTGTTCCTGACCAGCGGGCTGATGCGCTACCGGGAGGCGCTGCTCGACTCGATTACCGGGCTGCTGGTGCAGCTCCACCTGGCAGGGGTCTACTGGGGCGACTGCTCGCTCTCCAACCTGCTATTCCGGCGGGACGATGGGGCGCTGCAGGCTTACCTGGTGGACGCAGAGACCGCCGAATTCCACCCTGGAAGGCTGCCCCCCGACCGGCGCTTGTATGACCTGGAGATCATGGAAGACAATATCGACGGCGAGTTGAGCGAACTGCTGGCAGAAGGCACTCTGGCAGAGGGAATACCGGTCTCGGAGATAGGCGCTTATATCCGGCTGCGCTACCAAAGACTGTGGGAGGAAATAACCCGCGAAATTATCTTCCACCCGGACGAGCGCTACCGCATCCAGGAGCGCATACGCGCCCTGAACGAGCTGGGCTTCTCTGTAGGTGCGGTGCAGCTAGACGAGAGTGGCGGGAGCGACCAGGTACGATTGCGAGTGCAGGTTACCGACCGTAACTTTCACCGCCGCCAGCTCGAAGGGCTGACCGGCATTACCGCCGAGGATCACCAGGCACACAAAATGATGAACGAAATCCAGGAAATTAAGGCTATGCTGTCGTATGAGCACAACCGCAGTACGCCGCTCAGCGCTGCCGCCTATCACTGGATGGAGCATATCTACAGCCCGACCGTCGAGCGGTTGCTGTCTTATGCCGGTAGTAAGATAACGGCACCGGAGCTGTACTGCCAGGTGCTGGAGCACAAGTGGTTTCTCTCAGAGCGTCAGCAGCGTGATGTAGGACGTGAAGCGGCGGCAGAGGACTACTTACAGCAGATTCTACTGCCACCAAGTCAGATAGCAAATGAATCTTGATGGCTTATCTCAATAATTCAGTAATCAGACCCAGGACAGCATACCCGGCTTGTTGGAAACCGCGCGGGTGTAGCTGCTCAACTGTATCCCGCCGGGTGTGCACCCCTGACGAAGCTCGACCGGTGGCAATCAAAGTGCCGGCTTCTACTCCAAGGGTAGCAAAGGGCTGGTGATCATACATCGCCCCTGGCAGGTTAAAGCGCATGAAACGGATGCCCTGCTCCCGACAAGCTTGCTGCAATAGGGTATACAAACCCGGTTGGGATTCTTCTGCCTGAGGGGTGATGCCACCTACCCAGCGCAGCACGCCATCCACACCGACTCCATCGAAATTGAGCACATATGACCGGTCCTGGTGGTGTTGCTCCAGCAGTTGTTCGGCATGGCGTTGGGTATACGCTACCGCACCCAGGGTGCCCAGCTCCTCGGCGTCGGTGAGCAAGAAGGTCAAGTCTAGGCGCTGGCGAACCTCTGACTGCCGGGCGAGCAGCTCCGCCAGGTGCAGCAATACCCCCACCCCAGAGGCATTGTCGATGGCGCCGGGTGAATCATTCCCCGAACCCAGAAACCAGAGCGGTACTCCCGCCAGGGACGCTAACACGCCAAGCACCAGTGCGGGGATCTCGAGGATCGGGAAAAATCCAGCCAGCAGAACCAGCAAGGCGAAAAGCAGACCGCCTGCAATCCCCAGAGAGAATAAAGCTATGCGCAATGCGAGCGGCAAATGCTGGCTTTTTGTGTCGTAATGGGCCAGGAGGATGAGATGCAGGCCTGTAGAGTCCAGGTCGAGGGCGGGCAATCGAGCAACGTAGTTAGCCGCATGATAATCCCTGCCGATGCGACGCAACAGCCCAGATCCACGCGACTTGTGCAAGCCATCGGGCGGATACAAAGAGGCAGGCAGCACCCGGCGCAGAATTAATCCAGACGACAGGAGCAAGCCGACCAGGAGCAGCGCTGGAAATATCACCCAGGAGGAGTTGGCTACGGACAGCCAGATCGCCAGCAGGATCAAAGCCTGACTGAGCAGGATTTGCAGGGTCAATAGCCTCGACTGCGAGTCGGTAAAGGAAAATTCTTCCGCTTCAACCTGGTAGCCCCAGGCCTGCAGAGTTTCTACTAGCTGCCGGCCAGCGGCTGCCGCACCTTCCGTCCCTACGCGGCGCGGCCCGACGATACTCTCGGCGAACTGCATGGCGCGCTGTGGATCGAAGCAAAGAGAGGCAATGTCCATTATAATTATTATAGCGGTTTACTCAGGATGGTATGCCTGAGGATCGTTTTACCCGTCAAGTTGCCTGTTCATAGCTGTTCCAAAATAGCTGCCAGTGAGTTTAAAATCCAAAAAACATCGCAATACCCTTGTGATCATAAGGAGGTCCCGATGCCAACCTATATCCTGCTCAAAAACGTGACTGAGGAGGGGGCTGAGCGACTGAAGACACATCCAAAATGGATTGTCGAGAGCGATGTCGAGCTAGAGAAGCTGGGAATCAATATCACCGCACAATATGCCGTGATCGGTCCCTATGATTTTGTAACAATCGTGGAAGCGCCGGACAACCGCACCATGGTGCAGGCCTCCACCAAGCTATCGATGCACGGTAACGTGAAGATCACAACCCTACCAGCGCTGCCACTGGAGGATTTCATTGCCGCACTGAGATAACTGGAGTTGAGTATCCAATGGGGAACCAATTTAGCTCCTACTATGCTACGGTCCATTTGTAATGAGCGGAGGCAGTCGCACATCGATTTACACCGTCGTGATGCGAAATGTGATTGACATAAATCTCCTTAGGATATACACTTTATTTGCAGGTGCAGTATCATATCGTGGAAATCAGCGCGCCTTTTCGTAAAGCCTGGTAATGTTCCACATTTACTTATCCCGCTAACCGCGGGCTTTATAACGGATTTATGTAAAGGAACGGATCTATGAGCATCATCGAAGTTACTAACCTGACCAAGTTTTATGGAAAATCACGGGGCATTGTAGATGTCTCGTTCAGTGAGGAGGAAGGTGAGATCTTCGGCTTCATCGGGCCAAACGGCGCCGGGAAATCGACCACAATCCGCCTGCTGCTGTCGCTGATCCATCCAACCAGCGGTAGCGCCAAAGTTTTCGGTAAGGACGTGGTCACTCACGGTCCGGAAATCCGCCGCGATATTGGCTACTTGCCTTCGGAAGTCTATTATTACGAAGGGATGAAAGTCATCGACCTGCTCAAATATTCCGCCAGCTTTTATGATTGCGACTGCACTCAACGCTTACACGACCTGTCTGAAATTATGGAACTCGAGCTGAACCGCCGGATCAGTGACCTGTCCTACGGCAACAAGAAAAAGGTCGGCATCGTACAGGGATTGCTGCACAGTCCAAAGCTGCTCTTCCTGGATGAGCCTACCGCCGGTCTCGATCCACTGATGCAGCGCAAATTCTTCAACCTGATCCGCGAGGAGAACGCTCGCGGCGTGACCGTTTTCTTCTCCTCGCACATCTTGGGCGAAGTACAGCGTTTGTGCACCCGGGTGGGTATCATCCGCGAGGGTAAAATCGTTGAAATCTCCAACATCCGCGCCCTGCAGCAAAATAACTATAAAAAAGTTAGTGTGACGGCCGAAGGGTTGGAACCAGCCGCCTTTGACCTGCCGGGGGTGACCAATGTGCAGACAGAGAACGGCACGGTGAATTTCTTCTTCAAGGGCGATATCAACGCAGTGCTGCAGAGAATCAGCGGCATGCAGCTGAGCGATGTGACCATCGAGGAGCCGACCCTGGAAGAAATCTTCATGCACTACTACGAATAGGCAGCGACTATGAATGCAACCATATACAAACACGAATTCCGGGCACGGCTGAAATCGGTGCTCATCTGGTCGCTGGCTTTGTCATTGCTGATCGGGATCTTTTTCTCTTTCTTCGCTGTCTTTGCCGATGAGGCTGAGCTGGTGAATGAGATGATGCAAAATTTCCCTGAAGAGCTGCGCGCTGCCTTTGGTTTGGATCGGATGAACCTGGCCAGTGTGCTTGGTTTTTACAGCCTCATCTTCCTCTTCGCTCAGCTTTGCCTGGCAATCCAGGCCAGTAGCTACGGTTTTGGGCTGGTCTCGATTGAAGAGAGCGAGCTGACGGCCGATTTCTTGCTGAGCAAACCGGTCAGCCGTTCGCAGGTGCTGACCAGCAAACTGCTGGCTGCCCTGACCAGCCTGACGATCACTAACCTGGTGGTGTGGGTGGCCAGTTTTGTGAGCATCTCGCTCTTCCGCGAAGGGCGCGAATATGAGCCGCGTACGCTGCTCCTGTTGTTACTCAGCATTCTAATCTTCCAGCTCTTTTTCCTGAGCGTCGGGCTGGTCGTTTCCCTGCTGGTCAAGCGCGTTCGCAACGTCACCTCGTATGCCCTGGGCCTGGCCTTTGGCGCATATATTTTAAACGCCTTCAGTGGTGTTTTTGGCGATGTCAAGCTGGAGCTGATCACGCCTTTCAGGCACTTAGACTCAGCCTACATTGTCCAGAACGAGGCGTACAATACCAACCTGGTACTGCTCAACATCGCGGTCAGCCTGGTTGCGCTGGCGGTCAGTTATTGGCTGTACATCCGCCGCGACATTCCATCGGTATCGTAAGGAGGTAAATGATGAACATCTTTCTTCGGGAGCTGAGAGCCAACCTCAAATCACTGGTAATCTGGTGCGTCATCATGGCACTGCTGATTATGATTGCAGTGTCCAAATTCTCCGCCTTTGCCGATAATCCCGAGATGCTGGCCATGCTGGATTCGATGCCCCCGGCGATGCTGGATGCCTTAAGCATGCGGGCCTTCAACCTGACCACCGTGAGCGGATTCTACGGAATCATGTTCGTATATTTTGGACTCATGGCGGCTATCGCGGCTGCCATGTGGGGTAGCGACATCATATCAAAGGAAGAGCGCGATAAGACAGTCGAATTTTCACTGGTGCTGCCTGTATCCCGCAGCCGAGTTGTTACGGCCAAGGCGCTGGCTGCCCTGGTCAACTGCATCGCCTTTGTGCTGATCACCTGGGCGATATCGCTGGTGGCGGTGCGCTCATATAACCCCGACCAGGCTTTCTATAACTTCCTGTCGCTCGAGATGCAGGCTATGTTCTCTATCGAGCTGATCTTCCTGGCTATCGGCTTGCTGCTGGGCTGTGCCATGAAGCAGTACAAGCGTTCCGCTTCAGTTGCGGTTGCCATCATCCTGACGACTTACTTCATGTCGATTATGTCCCAGATGCAGCAGAGTCTGGATTTTCTCAAATACATTACGCCTTTCAGATATTACGAGGCGAGCGCGCTTTTCTTTACCGGTAAGATGGATTCAACTTACCTGCTCATCTCGGCAGGGCTCATCGTCATTTGCGTGGCGGCAGCATATCTCATTTATAACAAACGTGACCTGTATATTTAAAGAAAATGGACTTCTTCGACACCATCACTACCAGACAATCAATCCGGGCATATACGAATCAGCCGGTGGAGGAAGACAAGCTGCAGTGCATCCTGGAGGCAGCCAATCATGCACCATCCGCAGGCAACCGCCAGGCGTTTGAGATCTACCTGGTACGCAGCTTGTCACTGCGCCAGAACCTGGTTAAGGCAGCTGGCGGGCAGGAGTTCCTGGCTCAAGCCCCGGTAGTTCTGGTCTTCTGCACCCACCCGGCACGCAACGCCGACCGCTACGGCAAGCGCGGTGAAAGCTTGTACGCCGTTCAAGATGCCACTATTGCCTGCACCTTCGCCATGCTAGCGGCGGCTGCCCAGGGAATAGGCAGTGTGTGGGTAGGGGCGTTTGACGAGTCACAGGTGCGCCAAATCCTGGATCTACCGGACGGGGAGCGCCCGATCATCCTGCTACCGATCGGTTACCCGGCAGAGCTGCCCGAAAGACGGGGTCGCCGGGCGCTGAGCGAGCTGGTGCATCCAGTGAGCTAATTGCGAATTCCCAAACCATATGACAAACCCCTGGGATTACGAAAATCCCAGGGGTTTTGTATAGCGGCAGAGGTGAATCTAACGCAGAATCACTGGTAGATAGAGTTTTAGCTGGTTGGTGAGGTAGCCAATTAAAGGTGGGGTGATTTGCCCCTCATACTGCACGTATGCCACTGCTTTGTAATCCCCAAGGGAAGCGTTCGTCGTGTTCCACTGAGTAACAATGTGCGCGATGCCGCCGGGAGGCAAGCTCGGGATTTCCTGAACAAGCTCGTGGACAATACTACCGCCCAGCATGGAAACCTGGATGACCGCCGTAGGAGTGATGATCTGAGTACCGGTGTTCTCGAAATCAAAACCGATTTCCACTAACTTGCCGCTTGGGAAGAATAACGGTGCTACCAGGTTCCGGGCTTCGATGCTTACCTGACCAATTTGGAAGGGAAGGGTCTGGTCATCCAGCAAATTACCCTGGCTGTCGCGCAGCTCCGCAATGATGTAGTAATCACCGGGTTCAGTCTTGCCGATATCCCAAACCATAGAGAACGTCGCCAGCCCGGTGAGCCCCTCCAGGGCCTCTAACAGCAACCCATCCACCAGCTCATAGGAGCCCAGGCGGTAAACTCCAGCGCTTACGATTACATCCTCGGGAGGGCCGCTGCGGTTGATCCATAGGTTTACTGGTACCGGGTTACCTTCTTGATATGCATCCATATACGTCGTGAACAAGGTAATCTCAGTCGACGATTCGACCAGTTCGACGGCGAGGGTGTAGTGCTGATAGAAGTTAAATTGCGTGGTTGCCGAATTGTAGATGAAGGGATACAGCCGGATAAAGAGCTGTGAAGTGCCATCCAACGACTCTTCTACACCCCACCCGAACTCAAATTCCGGGAACCATTCGCTTGGGACCTGTGGAGCCAGCATTTCAGCGTGGGTAGCCCCGGCTTGCTGCGGGTCGAATAGCGGCAGGACCAGCCCGCTGCCCGACTGCATCTCCGTGCGGCTGACCAGCTCGACGGATTGCACCTCAAAACCGGAAGGTAGCCAGTACACCATCTCATAGGTCGGGACCATGGGATTGCCCGGCATGAGCAAGTAAAATCCGTTGGGAATAGAGACCAGATCCTCGCCGAGCTCGGTTGTCTCAGTCATGAACTGCGGCACGCTGATCTGAATCTGGGTGGAGGTATCGATGACAGGCTGAGCCAACGCTCCGATCTCAGGTGCAGAAGTCAAGCCAAGATCCCCACCGTACTCTGGATCACCGAGCAGATGGTACTCTGCCGTCCATACGTCCTCGTAAAAGCCATATGCCCAGTTATCGGCATGGAAACCGCCGATATCGCGCTTGACCGATTTGAGCACCGGGCCAGCCGCCTCACCAGGATCCCAGCGATCGTAGAAGGAATTAGCGACCGATTTATTGACACAGCAGTAGCTAACCTCGGTCGAGCCCAGATAAAGGCCGGCGCCCTTAGCCAGGACGTTCTCGGCAAAACCAAGATCGCTGGTGTAATCTCCAGTCAGGCAAGAAGAGCCGTAGACGAAGGGATTGGCCGAGCCGAACGGGTCGGGATAGGACCAGAAATCCCAGGATACCAGATCATCCATCGACTCGCGGTTACCGTGACCTACCAGGTGAACGATATCTTTGCCGGGGGCCAGAGCAAAAAACTGGGCGACTGCATCATCCCGTGTGGCGATCAGGTGGGTATCCAGCTCTGTCACAATTACCCCATTATCGTCCAGCTTGTCTTTCACAGCCCGCCGCTCGGCACCAAAATCGATGTGATCGCTGCCGCCGCCGCGCGATTCCGGCCAACCGCTCATGATCAAGGCGTTCGACCAGTCGAAATCGTAACCGGCGGTATGGCGGTATACCCCAGTGATGGTGCGGATCGGGATGGCTAGCTCATAAGCGTTATTGCCGACGATGCGCCCCAGGTTCAGCTCTGGGTCGATCGTGTTATCGGCGGTATCGGCGTAGTACACGTCGGTGGGGCTAACCGTGACAGCATCGATAAAAGCATCAACATACCAGGGAGGATCGAGCCTGCGGCTGTGGGCGGGGATGATGGCAGTTTCACCAACGAGCAGCACATAACCGTTGGATAGGAAATGGTTGTCAACATCATCACTACCTGTCATCCCATCACCCCACAGCTCAAGGATGTCGTCCACGGTATCAGCGCAGGGGGTGCCGGTGAGGTATCCCAGGACACCAGCCTTGACCACTGCCAGGTCAGCCATGGCAGAGAGCAGGGCGTTGACATCGGTAGCCGATGGATCCGTGTCAAACAGATTAGTCGGATTGGTCACGATCAGGTAATCCGAGCTTTCCCTGGCCTCTCGCACAGCCGTGGCAAGTGATTGGCCTTCGCTCGTGACCGGTGCCGGCAGACTGGGCTCCAGATACAGGTGTCGCCAATCTTTGTAGTAGTCGAGCCGAACCGACTCCGACCCTATGGCATAGATGCCCATATCCAGATCAGGATATAAGATCGGCAGGGCTTTATATTCGACCGTCAGGTGGTGACCTGGAAGCAGATCATATAGGAGCGAGCCGCTCTCGAATAAATCGATTTGCACAGAATTAACCTGGCTGGAAGTGGCATAGGTGCTGAGGACGGAATAGGTGCTGGTCGATTTATGGATCAGCTGAAAACCTACCAGGTTATCCGAGAGTGAATCCAAATAGGCGGTGAGTGTACCTTCGTTGAGGACGGTCAGTTGGATGGTGAATACCTGACCCAGGCGACTGACAGTGCGATCGATGGAAAGGGACAATTCCCCGGTTTGAATCTGAATATCTCTCCTACGACCGGTATAAGTATCTCCTTCGTAAGCTCTTACATAGAGCTGGTAAGTGCCCGGATGCAGCCCGCCGATTCCCCAGGTGCACTCATGGTAGAAGTCGCCGACATAATCCGGGTAGGTTGTGCAGAGCAGCTCGGCATCGATGTAGAACTCGACGTAGTCCACGTCACGCTCGCGTTCGACGCAGCCCAGGTATTCGCCGTGAGGGCCAGGAACGTCGGCAAAGCGGCAGTCTTCTTCGAAGTGGCTGGCGTAAGCCAGCAGCTCGAGTTCTGTGCCGTAAGGTACCGGATTGGCCGGCGCGTAGTAAATGAAACCGGGATCAGGATCCAGGATCTCGAGCTCACCATCAAAGGGCTCGGGGAAAGGGAAGAAGTCGGCTATGACGGCGGTCATATTATCGGCAAGATCGAAGGCCTGGACGAGGATGTCATGCTCGGTAAAAAACTGTTCATCAGTCATGTGCAGAAAGCCCGGTACCACTTCCGTATCATATTCTGGCGAGCTGGTGTCATCCGGCGAGTAATCGGTGCCGATCAGCACCTTGTCCATATAGAACTCGACGCGCTCGATCGCCTGGTCGTCTTCCACCGGGACGGACAGGCGGTAGCGGACAATGTTACCGGGCATCTGTTTGTTATCCAGATTGCCAACTTTGGGTTTGCTCACGTCCGGTGCAGGCAAAGTCTTAAAGAAAGCCGGCTTGCTGATAACCTCATTATCGAAGTCGTCCACAGATCGAACGCGGTATTGGTATTGCGTGTCAGGGAGCAACTCGGTGAGTACAATATCGTGCTGAGTTTCCAGCGCCGGGTCAGTCTCTTTCTTATCAAATACACCCGCCGACTGGCTGTATTCAACAGTGCTGTCGCTTTTATCATCGGTTACCCACCCCACCTTAACCGAGGTAGTGGTGATATCGTAAACATAGGGTCCCTGAATGATCTGCGGTGGTGTCTGGTCGCATTTCCAGATTTCCGTGTGAGTGTTGTTCCCCTCGTTGGATTCCGATATGCCCTGGGTGATATCAGCACCTACATCAATGGTGTCCTCGGATTGGCTGCAATTCCAGGAGAAATTGAAGCACCTGGTCAGGCGTTCTCCAATACCTAGACCGGCAGAAACCGGCTCAGTAGCCTTGACAACACCGTCGACTTTCAAGCCACTGATGCCAGCGTCTTTCACTTCCGCCAACCCAATATTTCGGATCTGGTAGCAAACCACCGGTCCGTCGCTCCAAATATCGGTGATCACCAGGTCCGGCTGAGGTACATCTGGATCGAACTGGCGCGCGCTGGCGGAACCTGCCAGCAAGAGCAGGCCGAGAAAGATGGGAATCAAAAACAGGAATTTCCAGCGGGCTGAAATTCCCCGGATAGAGCTGTATAGGTTATTCATTTCAGGCCTCCTTTTGAAAACCTAAAACCGATCCCTTTATAAGATTATAGACCTGAATCTAGGGCGTAACATTAATAGGACACTGCAAAGGGACGGTAGCTACGTTGTTATGATATTCTTAGACTTATAACGATGCTACGACCTATCAATCAAGGGCTTTCCTGGAGGACGAACGGGAGAAACAGCTTCGGCTGCGGCGTTGGTGTAGGGGTCGGGGTGGGAGTGGGAGTCGGTGTAGCGGTAGGAGTCGAGGTTTTCGTAGGCGTGGGGGTCTCCGTGGGCGGGATTGCGCTGCAGTCACCCAGGCGGAAGGATCCGATGCGGGTGCGCCAGCTACTATCGGAGATGGTGGTGTAATACTGGTGGGTGAACCAGAAAGTACAGTCGTCGAGGGGATCAAC
>JAGDMX010000272.1 GCA_017860725.1 Chloroflexota bacterium
ATGTGTCACACCTTTGATCTGGCTGGTTGTACTTTGGCCGGCATTTATCGCCTTCGGCGGAAAATATCCCGAGCTCCCATTCATTTCCAACTTTATCAGGAAACAGGGCTGGGTTTAGCAGTTGACATCCTCGTAAAATCACAATCAGGGGATTTATAAAAAGAATATCCCTTCATTCATGATGCGCTCGGATTTAACCTTTCCGAATGGTTCATGTTTGTATGAAAAACCCGTCCCTACCCCTCCCAATTTGGGAGGGGTGTTTTGGATTAATATGACTAACCTATTGAATTTGTATCTATAAAGGTATAAAATCATATTAACAAAACATGAAAAAGATGATCATTTGTTGAATTGGGTGGTGAAACCGTCCAATTCAAAAACAAAATCCTCTTAATCTGTACTCGCGAGAGTTAAATTTAGACCAGGCTGACTGGAGAGCTGCGAGGGGCACATGGAAACGCTGTCCTTAGAGGCATATCTCAAGGAATTTGACTTCCGCTTGCAAAAATATATTCCTCCGCCTTCTGACTGGACGCCTGCTGAACAGGCTATCTTCCAGGTACCCGATCCATACCGGGTAGAATTAGACTCCGCCAAGACGATGCAATTTGCCGCAATCCGATATGCTTTCCAGCGCCATTTTGAACACAATTCGATGTACCGGAATTTCTGCCTGGAGTATGGCATTTCGCCACCCGATATTTGTGGGCCGGAGGATCTGGAGAAAATTCCGCTTATTTCGGACCACTTTTTTAAGGAACATCCGCCTGGCCGGGATTTCGCCGCCTGGATTGCGAATATTTTTACCGGTGAGCTGCCACGCATAACCATCCGCCAAACACAACCAAGCTTTGAAGAGGTTATCCAGGCTTTTAATGCTGCCGGCCTTGTCATCGCTTACAGTAGCGGGACCAGCGGTCGCCAGACAGTAATCCCACGCGACCGCCGTACGTACAACATCTCAGAGTATGCCGCTGCTCGCTCGGCGATCGCCATGTCCTATCCTCAGTGGCAATACAATATGAGCGGCTACCTGCTCATGCCAAACCCATTTAAAACCAATGTGTATGCTGGCAAGGTTTGTCAAGTCTACTTCGATGCCATTGAAAAGGTCAATGTGGCCATCGACCGGCAAATCCCTGCTCACATTGTCCGCATGGCAATGAGTAATGAAAAAGGCTTTCAACCGACATTGATCCGGTTCATTAACCGCCTATCAAACATTCGTATGATCGATCGCATTATTCATTGGCTGGAAATGCATGAAAAAACGGACCGGAGAATCATAATGGTAGGCGCTCCATTCCTGGCTTGGGCTGTGATGAACCGGTTGCAGAAGCAAGGCCGTCGCTTCGATTTCGGCCAACGTGCCGGCATCGTCACAGGAGGCGGCTGGAAGATCTACGAGGGCCAACGCCTTCCGGCTGCCGAATTTCGCCGCCTGGCGCAGGAAACCCTGGGCATCCAACCTGAATATTGCCTGGATGTATACGGGATGGTGGAGGGCAATGGCTGGATGGTGCATTGTCCCGAAGGTCATTATCTACATCTTCCCTATACTTATTATAAGGGGATGGTGCTGGATAATAATTACAAGCCGTTAAGTTATGGGGAATGGGGGCGTTTTGCTTTTCTGGACGGCGCAGCGCTGAGTTATCCAGGATTTATAATTACCGGAGATATGGTGCGCATGCTTGAACATTGTCCGGTCTGTGATCGTCCTGGCCCGGTATTGGAGCCAGAGATTCGGCGCGCCAGTGGGGAGGATATGCGTGGCTGCGGCGAGGAGGTTCGCCGTATGGTCAGCGCGGATATTGGAGGTCCAAATGAACAGTCAGGATTATCGACTTGACGAGCTGCGCGCCCAGGCAACTTACACCAGGTTGTTGCTATTTGGTACATTTTCACTGGCCAGGTTGTTGATTACCAGCGCCGGGGATGTGAAAAAACTGCGTGTTACGAAGGAAACCGAAACACATTATATCCGCCCGCCGCGCCTTTACGATCTGCCAGTGCTCCAACCGAAGCAGCAGATTCCTGGATCGCATGAAAAGTATTTAAGGCCAACGCGCTTCTGCAATTACAACACACCGGAAGTGATGGGCATGGCAGACGCTCTGGGAGCCACTCGCCTGCCTCCAGCAGACTACGCCCAGGCGGCATTTGAATTCGTCAAGGAGAAAATATTGCTAGAAATCATGCCGCTTGATGACGTTGACGTAACCTTACGTCGTGGCACCGGCACCTGTATCCACCTGATCTCGGTCTTTATCGCCTTGTGCCGGGCAGCTGGGGTACCAGCCCGCTATAAAATGTTTGCGCAGAACATGATCCAGACCATGCGTGAGGTGTTGATCGATGTTGATCCACTGGTCAAAAGGTGGTATGACGCGTTGGGTTACTTCATGATCGAAGGTGAAGGCGAAGTCTTCCTCAATGGACGCTGGGTAGTCGCCCATGTTGGCCCGACCGCCGAGAGGCAGGCTGCTGCTGGCATACCGATTACTCGATTAGGTGAAGATGCCATTGGGGTGTGGTTCTTTGCCCGACCTGGCACAATTATGCATTTTGAATCGATTCCGTGGGGTCTCGGCAGTGGGTCACGACTGCTGCATCGCATCGCACCCGGTTCAATGGAGCGGATCAATGTCTCGGTGACGCAGCAGACCGAGCAAGGCAGGCGGATTTTGGAGGCGGCGGGCGGTGTACAAGCTTATGACAATGCGACACGCAGCAAGCTGGGACCAAAAACTCCGGCAGTTGACCTGCGCGCCCGCCCCGAGATCGTATTTGGCGGTCAAGGCAGGTGAGAATGAAGACCATCAACCGCAGCTACCTGATTTTCCTGGTGATATTTATGGGATTGGTGGCAGTGATGGACCAGTATATTTCGACCGTCAAGACCACAGCAATCCCCTACATCTTGCAGGAATATGGCCTCACTGCTGAACGCTTTTCCTGGGTTGAGTCACTATTTTTGGCGGCGACATTTCTGATTTTCCTTCTGAATGGGCTGAACGACCTGATTGGACGTAGATGGGCGATCCTTGTACTGATACTGATGATGGGCTTTTCATCAATAGCAATCGTGTGGTTCACACCAAATTTCACCTTGTTTATGGTCTTCTATACAGTGGCGACATTTACGACTGTCTCGAATATGTGGACCATACCAATCAGCGAAGAAGCGCCAGATATGCGACGCGCCCGCCTGGTATCAATTGTCTACGTCATCGGCCTGCTACCCCTGCAGGCGCTACTTCCCCCACTGTTGCTGAATGTTTTCAAGCTCGATTGGAAGTGGATGTATGGCGTCATGTTCATCATGATGCTGCCGGTGTTGATCTTGTGGTTATTTATGCATGAGACGAACCGCTACCGTCTTATACAGGCCGAGCAGCGCCAGGGCATCCGCAAACGTCATTTTTACGGAGTAGGAGTTATTGACCGGCGGGATGTGCGCTACATCATCATCTCAGCCAGCGTGTGGATTTGCTGGCTGCTCAATTCGTTTATCCATTACTGGGCCGGTTATTATTTCATGAATATCCATGGTTATAGCCTGTCGCAGTGGTCCTTTGTACTGCTAGCCTCACTGCTCATGGCTATCCTGGGCGGGGTGACAGGCGGCTGGATTATGGACCACATCGGACGACGGACTGCTCTGGTATTGGGCTGTGTTGGTTTGACGGTCACAATGTCTATCCTGGGCTTCGCAGAAGGTGCATTGCTTCCTATCTCGGCCGCTCTAACTGGCTTCTTTGTTTCATTAACCTACACCTGGATTGTGGTGTATGTACCTGAAATCTTCCCTACCGAACGGCGGGGGAGTTGTATGGGTTGGACGACCACACTGGCGCGCCTCGCCTATGTCGCCGGGCCGGCGCTGGCAGCGATATTGCTGCGAGCTTTTCCACAGATGGAATGGTTCTGGGTAATTGGCGGTCTGATCATGCTGCTGCCCATCGGGATTATCGCCCTGGTGCAACCTGCAGAAACCCGTGTTAAACCGCTGGAGGTGATCGAAGTTGAGCGCTGAACCCGTGGTTGTTTTACAGGCAATGGAAGTAACCAAGCAGTACCGGATGGGAAAAGTTACCGTCGAGGCGCTACGTGGGATTAATTTAACCATCCAAAAGGGCGAGTTTGTAGCTGTCATGGGGCCCTCTGGTTCGGGCAAATCCACATTGCTGCACTTGCTGGGGGGCCTGGATACGCCCAGCTCCGGTGAAATCTACCTGGCTGGCCAGCCTCTCTCGCGCCTCAACGACCGGGAGTTAACCCTGCTCCGTCGTCGCAAGGTAGGTTTCATTTTCCAGTTCTATAACCTATTGCCCACGCAAACCGCCCAAGAAAATGTCGCTCTGCCGTTGTTGATCGATGGTAAACGGATGCGCCAGCAATTGCCCTGGGTGGGCAGCATGTTGGAACGGGTTGGGCTGTCCGACCGCAGCGAGCATCGCCCAGACCAGCTCTCAGGCGGCCAGCAGCAGCGCGTAGCTGTTGCGCGCGCTTTCATCGCAGAGCCAGAAATTGTGCTGGCAGATGAACCAACTGGCAACCTGGATTCAAAGTCGGGGATTGCGATCCTGGAACTGCTCCAACAAGCCTGCCAGGAGCTCTCGGCTACGATTGTGATGGTTACGCATGATGCGCGGGCAGCCTCGTTCGCTCACCGCATATTATTCCTAAAA
>JAGDMX010000273.1 GCA_017860725.1 Chloroflexota bacterium
GTGAGCGGCTGCCCGCGTAGCGTGTTCTCACTTTGCCGGGCGCGAAAAGGTGTCGGGCCGGCCGGGCCAACCGCCAATCGAATATCAGAAATTAAATTCCCGGAGCGGGTTACCCAGGCGGCGATGTTCAGGATAGCGATTGCCACGCCTTGTGGGCGCATGACCCGCTGGAAAGCGGATGCTTGCCCGGCCTTCCGTAGCGGCAGGTGAAATCCAACCAGAATTTCACCGCGTTCTGCCAGGATTGATTTGCCAGGACCAAGAAACAATTCTTCAAGCGGGACACGCTGCCGCATATTCTGGCTGGCGACCTCGGCCAGGGCATCCAGCGCCAGCAGCGCGATTGTCCCATCGGCGGCTGGCAAGGCATGAGAAACATTACCACCCAAGGTGGCGGTGTTACGCACCTGAGGGCCGCCAATCAAACCGGCGGCTTCAGATAGCGCTGCGGCATGCTCAGCGACTAAGGGATGAGCAACGATCTGGTTTAGAGGTCGTGCCGCGCCTACGAATAACCGCTCTCCTCGGATTTCGAGGGCGGTCATTTCTGCAATAGATGTGACGTCGATTAAGGTGGCGACAGGCGCATGGCGTCCTTGCTGCAGGTCCAATAGCAGGTCGGTACCGCCGGCAATCAGGCATGTAGGGGTATCTGCCGAGGACAGTAAATCCAGGGCATCGGCTACAGAGTTGGGGAGAAAATAGTTTTTCCAGAGGGTCATGGATCGGCGCAGTTCCTGAATTGCGAAATATTGAACGGAGGCACTTTTCGACGGGCAAACACAGCACCCGACGCCGGAGCGGGGGATACCCGCCACGACCACCGATCCAGCGCTCCTATTTTAACATGAATTTGGATATTATTATCTACACGTGAATTTGGGATAACCGGATTTTGGGATCAACCCAGTACATCTCTTTTTTCCCTCTCCCGAACTGACGTTCTTTACCCAACCTGAAAGTAGGTTGTATGAAGGTTTTGTTATAATACAAAGCACATTTCAACAAGATGACCTTCCGATAAATCAGGAGAATTTTTATGACCACCTCGCTTTCTGCTGCCCTGGCTTTTGCCCGGGAGAGCCAACCTCGCTATCTGGTCGAATTGATTGAGTTTGTCAGCATTGCTTCCGTATCCACCGACCCGCAAGCCAAACCGGAAATCCAGCGCGCCGCGCAGTGGGTTGCCAGTCAACTGCGCAGCATTGGAATGAATAACGTTCAGATTCTCCCAACGGCCGGACATCCGGTGGTTTATGGAGAAAATCTGAAAGCGGGACCGAAAAAACCGGTTGTGCTGATCTATGGGCATTACGACGTACAGCCAGCTGAACCGCTGGAGCTGTGGCACTCTCCGGCATTTGCGCCTCAGCAGCGCGGCGAGAACCTTTACGGGCGAGGCGCTTCAGACATGAAGGGGCAGGTGATGGTTACGCTTAAAGCGGTTGAAGCCCTGCTCCAGGCTGGCGACCTGCCGGTCAATCTCAAGTGGCTGATCGAAGGGGAGGAAGAAATTGGATCTCCCCACCTTGAGAAGTTCATTATGGATAACAAAGAATTGCTGGCATGTGATTTTGCCATCAATCCGGATAGCGGGATGGTTGCTCTTGATATGCCCACCATTACATACGGTTTGCGCGGCCTGGCTTATTTTGAGTTGCGCGTCAGCGGTCCGGCTCATGATTTGCATTCCGGGATGTTTGGTGGATCGGTTCACAACCCGGCGCAGGCGCTGTGTGAATTGATCGCGGGAATGCATGATCGTGAAGGCCGGATCACCTTGCCGGGCTTTTATGACCGTGTGCGTACTTTAGATCAAGCAGAGCGTCGCGAACTGGCTCGCCTGCCAATCAACGACAGTTTTTACCTGGAGCAGACCGGAGCGCCGGCTCTATATGGCGAGGCGAATTACTCTACGGTCGAACGTGTGGGTGGGCGCCCGACGCTGGAGGTCAATGGCTTGCTGTCGGGTTTCACTGGCGAAGGCACAAAAACCGTGCTGCCAGCCCATGCAATGGCAAAAATATCGATGCGCCTGGTGCCGGATCAGGATCCATACGAGGTGGAGAGACAACTCAGGCGCTACCTGGAGGAGCATGCCCCGGGGACGATACGCTGGGAACTGCTGCTGCACTCTGCTTCACCTGCCAGCATTAGCAATATCCAATTACCAGCAGTCACGGCACTGGCGCAAGCGCTGGAGGATACCTGGGGAAAGCCACCTATTTATAAACGGGAAGGCGGCAGCGTGCCGGTAGTTGCGCAGATGCAAAGCATTTTAGGCATCGAATCGGTTATCACCGGATTTGGCCTGCCGGACGATAACCTGCATGCGCCCAATGAAAAACTCCACTTGCCCACCTATTTTAAGGGTATCGAGGTATTCATCCGCTACCTGGACCTGTTGGGCAGCTAATTTCGCCAATATTTGGGTCAATTTGTTTAATATTTGATCAGAGTCCTCCACTCAGGGTTGACGGAGTACCGGCTAGCCTATACAATCTTACATTATGAATGAAAAGCTACCTACCTACGGCGGACAGGCCGTGATTGAAGGCGTGATGATGCGCGGTGCGCAGGGCATGGCTATAGCCATGCGCGCTCCAAACCAGGAGATCGTTATCGAAACTGAGCCACTCAGTGGAATCTATAAAAGCAAGATTATCAAAATACCCTTTCTGCGCGGGATTGTGGCTCTGTGGGACGCACTGGGTTTGGGCATCCGTGCCCTGACCCTTTCCGCCAATGTGCAGACCGGCGAGGAAGAAAAGCTTGAAGGGCCTCAGCTTTACCTGACTCTTGGCATTTCCCTCTCTCTGGGGATTGCCTTGTTTTTCTTGCTGCCGGCGGGGATAGGCCAGCTCTCCGAGCATTTTCTGAGCTGGAATGCCTGGTGGAGCAACCTTTTGGAAGGCATCATCCGGCTGATTCTGCTGATCGGATATATCTGGCTGATCGGCCGTGTTCCGGATGTGAGCCGGGTATTTGCCTATCATGGCGCCGAGCACAAAACGATCAATGCCTTCGAGGATGGAGCCGAGCTGACACCGCAGCAAGTGTCTCGCTATCCGCTCGAGCATGCTCGCTGTGGCACGGCGTTTTTATTGACTCTGGTAGTCTTTTCAATCTTTTTCTTCAGCCTGTTTGGCTCTCTGCCGGTTGGGCTGCGGCTGATCAGCCGGGTAATTTTCATCCCGGTGCTGGCTGGGATCGCTTATGAATACATCCGCTGGACCGCCAACCACCTCAGCTCACCTTTGGTGCGCCTGCTGGTCAAGCCCAGCCTGGCTTTACAGCGCCTGACGACCCGTGAACCCAGCCTGGATATGCTGGAAGTCTCGATCGCCGCATTTCAGGCGATGCGTTCCCAGGAAAAGCCCGTCCTGGTGACTGCGCCAGCAATTAATCTGTAATCTTTCTTAATTCACGCTAAGCAGACGATACCACCCCGCAAAGGGTATAGGGGTGGTGAGTTTTCAATCATGAAATCGAAACCGATTTTTCTCTATTTAATTTGCCTCATTGGCTTGGTTGTCATGATCGTTTCGACCAGCCTGGGCTGTAGATGGACTGGAATCCGCTCACAGCCGGTTGAGGAGAGCACGGCATTGTTTGCTGGGATCACTTATCATAGGGAGGTCCAGCAGAATCCCAGATCGATGGTCATACATATCGTCACGGTTGACCTGCGCCAGAAAGACCTTGAGTTCCTGGTCACACCTGGAGATCCCAAGGCCGAGCTGCCCCTGGTAGCGCGCACAACTTCTAGATTCCTTGACGAATTTGGTTTGCAATTGGCTATTAATGGTGATGGATTTACACCATGGGAGTCAGGGCTATTGAACTCGTACCCACGACCGGGAGATCCGATCAGCCCAAGCGGATTGGCTGCCTCACGTGGTGTGATATATGCTCAATCTACGGACGAGGAGCCCACCCTTTACATTTCGCGCACGAATAAAGCACGCTTTAACTCGCCGGATGGCAAGGTTTTTAATGCCATTTCTGGTACCCGCATGCTGATGGAGCGCGGTCAGCTGGCAGGGGATCTCAATAGCGAAGCCGAGCCGCGCACGGCTGTTGGCCTGGACCAGCGGGGACGCAAGCTGATTATAGTGGTTGTGGATGGTCGCCAACCAGGTTACAGCGAGGGCGCCACGTTAGAAGAACTGGCCCAGATTATAAGAGCCCACGGCGCATATTCGGCCATGAATCTGGATGGTGGCGGTTCCAGCACATTGGTGATCCAGGGGCAAGATGGTCTACCTGCTTTGCTGAATTCTCCGGTGGATAATAACATCGCCGGGCGCGAACGCCCCGTGGGGAACCACCTTGGGATTCTGGCTCCGATCATAAAGAAGCCTTAGTTGCAGCAAGGCCCTGCCGGAGATGGCTGGGCTAATTGGCTGATGACCCAGCGGAGACCTTTTTGCATTGTGTTCCGCGGTTATTCACCAATCACCTGGGCGATCAGCTCTCTGCGCCGCGGGCGGTTATCGAAATCGACATGGATGATTTGCTGCCAGGTACCGAGGGTCAAGTGTCCCTGATTAAATGGCACGGTCAGGGAGGAGCCTAAGAGTGCCGCGCGCACATGGCTATAGCCGTTGCCGTCACCCCAGCGGATATTGTGAGCATATTCTCGCTGGACGGGCACGATCTCGTCAAAGACCCG
>JAGDMX010000274.1 GCA_017860725.1 Chloroflexota bacterium
CATCAGGGTCAGATCTTTCGCTAAAATTTCTGCTTTGTCAAAAAGCCCCACTACCTCAAGGATTTCCCTGGATTCCTCAGCAGCTACTTTTAGATTCCTGGCTGGTTCTTGACCGTATACTCTGCCCACCATCACATTTTTCAGTGCCGTAAATTCCAGGAACGGTTTTACGATTTGGAATGTTCTTGCCACCCCCTTTCGACATACCTGGTTACGTTGAAGTCCCACCAAATTTTGACCATTGAACATAATGACGCCGGAATCGGGCTTTAAGAATCCGGTCAGCAGATTCAAAGTAGTGGTCTTGCCTGAACCATTGGGACCAATGAAACCAAGGATTTCACCCTGCTCTACATCAAATCCCACATCATAGACAGCTTTTAATCCCCCAAAGGATTTGCTCAGTCCTTCCACTTGTAGAAAGCTCACACCATTCCTCCGCCATCCAGAATTATTGTTTCCAATCCACTCGAACCAGGTGAAGTTTGCACAATTTATCCGCCAGACATCGGTGGGAAGAAGCACAAACGGCAGCCCGGCGGGACAGAATCATCCAACTCGCTCTGGATACCATTAATTGAGATCAACCCAATTTCATCGGGATCCAGTCCTAAAAAGATGGCAACTTCCTGGACGTTCATCGGTCGCTCCAGGGTCAAAGTCTGACGCCTCGGTGCAGCACTTAAGAGTTGTCCAAACAGTTCGATCTCGATTACCAATAGGTTACCTATAAAGTCTCGAAGACTGAATCCAAGTCAGAATCCGGTACATCGAAGATGGCGTTATGGGGCGCCAGTGGTTCCTCACGCATGTATTCGGGAATGCGGTAATCAGCGGCTGTGATCCCGGCACGACGGTTAAATTCAAGCTCGGTTCGCAGCACCTGACGATTGAAGCGATCCAGGTCTTCTTTGGTCCAACCCCACCCGTAAATGCCATTAATCATGTCAACCATGAGCTGCGGATCGGCGATGACCGGTGGGCGGGCGAATAAGCACAATCCAGTGGCATCCAGCATGGCAGCGATGATTTGCAGCTTTAGTGAAAGCTCGCGCTGACCCTGTACACCCAGAGGATTAACTTCCTTGCGGGCGCCGAAGGCATTGCCAGCGGTGTGATCTGCCCCCTGCGGGGAAGTCGCATAGGTCACGCCATTCCCTTTCAGGCTGCGCGGATCATAGCCCGGCATGGCCTGGCCTAGAGCAGCAGGAATCCTTCGGATTCCCAGCACGCGCCCTGTAGTCACCACTCCGTTTCCAAGAACCCGACCGATAATGGTGCCTTCACCGACCTGTTTCAACAATGCAAAAATGCTCTCCGTGTCGCCAAACTTTGCCAGACCAGCTTCAAGAGCCACCCCCAACGCCGCGCCGGTCTCGATGGTGTCAAGACCAAAATCGTTGCACATATAATTGAGCCGGGCGACATCATCCAAACTATTCAGACCAAGGTTGGCACCCATCAAAGCGATCGTCTCATACTGGAGGGTGCCAACAATCGGCTTGCCATCGTCATCCACGTAGAGATTACGGCAGGCAATTACACAGCCCGGCATACAGCGCGTGCCTACTTTGCCTTCCCGCTCAAGAACCAGCTCACGCAAGTGCTCGCCGCGCAATTCAGTGGCAGGTTCAAAACTGCCACGGCTAAAATTCTCAGTTGGTAATGCTCCAATTTCATTAACTGCCCCCACAATTGAGGCTGTTCCATACAAATGCTGTGAACCCTGTGTACCAAGCTTAGGGTCGTTAATCAGCTTTTGGGCAAAGGTGCGCGATGCGGTCCTGAAGAGATCAGCATCCGCCAGTGGGATTGATTTCCCTAAGGGCTTATCGATGACGATGGCTTTCAAGCCTTTACTGCCCATCACCGCTCCCAACCCTCCCCGGGCGGCATGATTGCTGCGCTGATCACGATCTCCAGTGATGGCGATACTTGCACCGTACATCAGGTATTCACCTGCTTGGCCGATTGAGATGACCGTACTATCCGCCCCATAGCGCTCCTGCAGCCTGTCTGAGGTGGCGTAGGTGCCTAATCCCATTAGATCGCCAGCCGGCAACAGACTCGCCGAATCGCCTGTGACGTGTAGCACATACCACTCGCCTCGCTGAGCCTGGCCTTCAACTACGATGGCTTTAAACCCCAACTTAGCCAGGGTATCTCCCGCCGTGCCACCTCCATTGGCTTCTTTGACACCACCCGTAAGCGGGCTCTTGCCACCCACCGATAAGCGTCCGGCAGTCGTCACACCGCCCCCGGCAAGCAGCCCCGGGGTAAATATCAATTTATTATGCGGACCTAACACATCACAAGTTGGTGGGATTTCTTCCAGCAACAGTTTCGCGATGAGCGCTCGACCGCCCAATTGCTCAAAGACGGGGGACACCGGCTCCCAACGAACCTCGAGTCGTCCCATATCCACACGTAATAGTTTCATGTGTTCTCCCTCAAACCTTTAAAGTAGCTGAACTTATCCATATAGAGATAATAGGAAAGGCATCACAAACAATCCCACGAGAATGGAGAGGGAAATTGCACCTGCGGCAACCTCCGCGTCCATCCCCTCACTTACCGAATAGACCATGACCGCCAATCCGGTCGGCATCGCCGAGCCCATACTTACTGCAACTCGATCCAGGCCCTCAAGATGAAATAATAGAACAAGGGCCTGGCCGATGAGGAAACCTCCCCCAATACGCAGAGCTGTCGTGAGCGCCATTGGTTGCCAGTTTGGGTAGCGGAGCTGGATAAACGCCCCAAGGGTGAGCATGGCCAGGGGAATGTTAGCTGCTGCCAGAGGCTCCAGCATCTTGAGCAAGAAAGGAGGAATCTGCACCTGCATTAGATTTACGACCAGACCGGCAATTACCGCCCATAAAACCGGGAGGGCGAGGACGCGTTTGATACTGCTCCGATATCCGGTAGGCGGCCTGTTCCCAAAACGCGTGGCCAGATAAAACCCATAACTGTGAGCTACTATCGAATTGCCCAGATCAAAGGCAGCTAGCCGGCCGATTCCCTCCTGTCCATATACTGCCAGGAAGACAGGAAAGAGGAAGAATCCGATATTAATAATCATAGTGCCCAGAATGACCACTCCCGCTATCTGTCGTTCATACCCGAGGTAGCCTGTCAGGGTACCTGAGATAACACTGAGCCCCAGAGACACCAGCACCCCGCATAACGCGAGTAAGGCCAATTTGGAAGGCGCGACGTTGGCGCGCGCAATGGATAAGAAAATAACCGCCGGCAGGGTTGTATTGATGATCAGGCGGGCTATTACCTGGCTATCACCCGACCGGATGAGGCCGACCTGCTTAAGCAGGAACCCCACCAACACAAAACCCAGAATCGGTAAGGCTTGGCGGACAGCGGAATTCATCTCAATTATCGAGCTCAAAGAGCAGTCGATTAGAGAATATCGGGCAGTGTTTGAGAGAAGATTTTGCCTTTTCAAGCACTGCCTGCCTTTTTTCGCTACGCGAGATGAGCGCTTGCAAGAATGCTATCGGGTCCATGATATAGATACGAGTGCCTCTTGCTGAATACGAACCAGTTCGATTGTTTAGGGAGGGTAGGCGACGGTGTACAGATGTTTGCCGTCATTGAATGGCCCTTTGAGTAATGCCTCGATCTCGTCCGGATCCCGCATCGTCATCTTGCCAACTGGCGGAAGCTGCCCAGGAGGGAAGCGGGTCAGGATATCATCAATCAGCTTGCACATGTAATCTAAGAGCGCATTCAGGCCAGGTTTGGCTTTCTCAGCATCTGCCAGTGTGGGTCGCCCAATCACGCCTTCTGGGTAGGTGAGTACTTCGATGCCACCTAGCCCGATATGTTCATGCCCCTTGATTGGCGCATGATACACTTCACCGCCTTTGTCCACATGACCAGGGGGCAAGAAACCTTCTGGCTTGGTGTCTACAACCTTGTCCATCTGCATAAATTCAGGGAACAGAGCCAGTGAATAAGAGCCCTCAACTTCACAGGCATGTTGGAAAGGCGTTTCAAATGGGCCGCCATGAGCCTTGTCTTTGAGATAGTCGTGAATCACCGTAGGCCAGTGAAGTGATATCAGGATACAGGGTACCTGATATTTCTTGGCAAATTGATGCAAGGCTAAAGGAATTACCTCTTCATCGCCATGCCCGTTGATAAAAATTTGCTTGCGGAAGCCCGTGTTCCAAAATCCTGCGATGATCGCACGAATATTGGCGATAAAAGTATCTTCAGGAACGACAATCGTTCCAGGCATCCCCAGATGGGCATAAGGATGGGAGGCATACCAGACCGGCTCAGCCACAGTGCAGCCCATCTTCAGGGCTACCTGCTCAGCCATGCGGGTTACCAGGAAGGTGTCTTCCCCAGTTGGTTGACCTGCTCCATGGCACTCCGTGCTACCTAAAGGAATGAGCAAAATATCATTTGTCTTCAGGCGTTCATTAATCTCCGTCATATTCATGGTCTGGTAATAGACCCCACTGGGACGTTCCATGTGACCACTTTGTGGAAACTGCCATTCGCCCATATTTGCCTCCTTGCTTCAACAACTGACTTAGTTTTCCGAATTCCGACTAAGCAACAGGAAGATGCAAATCACTTGACCGAAGCGGTGATTGTTTGGCTTCGGGATAGTACTTGCTGACCATCTC
>JAGDMX010000275.1 GCA_017860725.1 Chloroflexota bacterium
GCGGCGAAGCTGAGTCGATCGACAGCCGCTTGCTCACCAGCCTGCAGGAGCAGACGGGTATCGTCCACGCCCACTTGAACCTCGGCGGTCAGCCTCTCGATGCTTACGGCATCTGGATGGGTCTCTCAAAGGAAGATACACTGCGTCAGATCAACGAAGCTCTGGACTTCATCGGGGAAAACTCCCCTGCCACATTCGGCGGCGACTTTAACGCCGAACCGGATAGCTCTGTCGTCCAGGCGGTGCATCAGGCTGGCTTCGACGATCCGTTCCTTATCCTGGGATTCGATCCCCCACCTCCGACTGATCCGGCTATCAATCCCCAGATTCACATCGACAATGTCTTCACCCGCGCGCTGATCCCGGTCTCTGCTGTTGTGCTTCCCTCCCTGGCTTCGGATCACCGCATGGTTGTAGTGGAATTGGATTTCGATATGCCGTGAAGCGAGAGATCCATACAGCGGTGGTAAATACATCGGCGTAAATATGGGTCGCTTTTACTCCAGTCTATCGGAGGTTGGCGTAGAAAAATCTCCAGGATTCCTTATGTTTTGATAGAACCCGTAATGGGATTGGGCCGTTGATCACGTTTCGATTTGTTTGATTTCCTGGTCAAGTCTTTCCGCAAGCGCGGTGAGCGCAGCCCGGCGCTCAGGTGGAGCTGTGCATCCCGCTTGAGGTGCCAATTGCAGCGCCTTTTCCGCGCCGTCGTCGTACGCATATTCACGCTCGGGGTCGTCATGATGCACTAGCAAGCCAAGCGTCAACCCCTGGTGCCCCATGGCGTACTTGAGCATGTGTATGTCGCCGTTGGAATTTCCTACCGCCATGATCGGCCTGCGCTCGATCGAGCGGTGGATGTGCACAGGTTTGCCGGGGCCATCGTCAATCGGTAGCAGTGCTTAAAGCCTCCGGTAGCTTATGGATTGCAAATCCCGTTGTACAGGTCCCAGACATCGCAGACCTGTCCATTGGCAAAGGTGCAGGTGCCTTGCTCGTCATCCGCACCTTGATTGCCGGTCGCCATATAATCGCCGCCGGTTATGGCGCAATATACCGCGGCATCCGTGGCATAGCCCGTGACTTTGACGCCGCCCACCGGGCACGCGCCGTTATACATGGCCCATTCCTCGCATTGTCTGTTTTCATCGAACACGCAAACCCCATATTCGCCCCCATCGCCACGGGTTTTGGTCGTGAGCGTTCCTCCATTATCAATACAGTACTGGGCGGCGGGATCCGGCACCGGTTCAAATGGCGTTGGTGTGGGTGGCTGCGGCTCGATCACATTGACTTTCTCTTTGTCCTCCGCCGTTCCACCCGGGCCACTGGCCGTAAGCTTATACACAGCTTCACCGGCTGCCGGCGGGCATTGCTGTTCAAGACTGCCGGAGATGGGCGCATTCGGCCAGATTTCGTTTTTGCCCAGGTACAGGGATACAGTGTCGACCTGCCCGGTGACCTTCCATACCAGGTCCACACACTCACCCAGCATGATTTCATCGGGATTGACGTCGAATTTCTCGATCACCGGCGCACCGGCAGGTTGGGTAACATTAATGGTGATCTTTTTCTTCGTTTCAGAGTTGTCCGGGTTGATCACACGCAGGTAATACGTCATGGTGGTTTCTGGATCCTCTTCATCTTCGCCCGAAAAGCCCACTTCATGATCTTCCCAGTCCTGCCCTTCATGGTAGAAATACACGGCTTTTACATTACTGGTCTTCCATGTGAATGTGACCGTTTCACCGGCGAGGATATCGGTCGGTTTGGCTTTGAATTCAATATTCGGTGAAGGTGTCTGCGTGGGCGCCGCGGCTACCATGATGCCTACCGACACCGTCGCCCCAAACTTCACACCCTGGGCGTTCTGCATATTCCAGAAAGCCTGGTAGGTCCCGGGCGTATCCGGGGCAATCAGGTTAACCTGGAAATCAAACGTCTCACCCGGCTTAACCTCCTTCGTCACCGGGATGGGCTGGCCGCCCATCTGGGCTGCAGGCACATTGCCAGAGGAATACGCCAGTTTGTAACCAGTTGTCCATAAGCAGGTACCGTTATTGATCATGCGCCAGCCCTTGGTAAAGGGCTGGCCAGGCGCCATAACCGGCGGATTGGTCATATTCTTATCATCGTACGAAAGGTGTTGTACCAATCCGGCGCTATCCATGCAGGTCAGGGGTGGCGGCGTGGGCTGCGCTGGCACAGGCGTTGGCGTCGGAATTGGAATCGGGTTCTCCTCGGGGGTTTCATTCAGGTATTGCTCTGATAATCTGGCAATGGTGCCGTTGTTTTGCAGAGTCAGCAGAGCATCGTTTACCTTGTTAAGCAACCCGGATGATCCCTTTTTCACCGCCATCCCCAGCAGCTGTTGATTAAGCGCCTGCGCTGCAATTTTGAGGCTGCCATCCCTGGCATATTCCTGGGCCGGCAATAAACCCAACCATACGGCTTCGATGCGGCTCTCTTTTACATCGGTGACCGCCTGGCTGATATCTGTATACACCAGTAAATTCGTCGGCGGCATCTGGCCAGTGTCAACCAGGCGCGTCTGAGCATACCCCTGGTATACGCTGCCCTGTTGCACACCCAGGCGGGTAGTGACGAGTAAATCCGGCGTTTGAGCAGTGAGCGTGCTGTCAGACCTGACCAGGACGGCATCCGTGGTGGCATAGTAGACATTGCTGAAATCGACCAGCGCTTGCCGATCGGGTGTGACCGAGATGGCGCTGATAGCGAGGTCCACCTGACCCAATTGCACGGTTGTCAACAAGCCATCGAAGGCAAAGGGCATGAATTCGACGGTGACGCCCAGCTGCCTGGCGATCTCGTTGATCAAGGCAATATCAAAGCCATCATATTGATATTGGGCGTTATAAAATTCAAACGGTGGATAATCTGGCGCTGTGCCAACGATCAGTTTCCCGGCATTCTGAACGCTCTCCCAGGAGACATCGACTGGCTGGGTTGGGGTCGGGGTGGCCTGTGAAGAGCCACAGCTACAAGCCGTCACAATGCATATCAAGAAGCAAATGTTGACGAGAAGCTTTAAATGTTTCATGATCCTCTCTGCCTTCCTCTTACTGGAACTTCCTATAATAGCCTTGCCAGCTACTTATCCACCGGTCAAGGCGCCCAGGCCATCGGCAAACAACTTGACGCCGAAGAACAGAAATAGCACCGCATTATAAGGAAAAACTTCCCAAAAATGCTGCAACAAATATCCAGGATGGCAGCATTTGGCCGGTAAAATCAGTCGATAGCCGCCTCCATTCCGCTTTGTGCCTTGCGGCGATAATTGCTGATCAAGATCAAGATACTGACGATCAGCATCCAGGTTGGAAAAATGAGCGGCAGCCACGGAGACAAACCGATGGTAAACAGCAGCACCAGCGCCAGCAAGGCCGTCAGGATCGCCAGCCAGCGCGGCACCACCTGGGTGCGCATCCACATCGTCGCTGACGAGAGCATGAACACAGATGCCATGCGCAGTCCATACACGTTGGTGATCTGAGAGACGAGCATCCGGCCGGCTTTATATACCGTTTCACTCGCGATTTCCTGGTAGCTGGCGTAGAAGGACCACAGTCCTCCTGCCAGTGCGGTGGCGATAAAGATCATGGCCAGGTAGAGCAGGCCGCTGCCGAGGAACACGGTTGAGTAGAACTGGTCCTCCCGCTGGCCCAGGCGATCACGCATCACGCCCATAAACCAGAGAAAAGCGATGCCGGCAAAAGGCAGCAGCTGGAGTGCGATGGAAACGAGGCTCCTCTGGTCTTCGAGGTTTGCGCTGCGATCCGCTGGATCGACCGGAAAGGAGATCAGGATGAGCACGTGACTGGCGATGAACAGCCCACCAGCGATCACGCCAGCGAATCCGGCCGCGCGCGGCGTCCTCAGCCGGTGCTCCCCTTGGATAAATTTCGTTTCACTCAACATGGAGGTTCTCCTTTGTGCCTGGCGATATTGCAAGCTACGCAGCGATGTCTATGGCAAAGAGGGATAGCAGCCCGTCGCTACTCCTACCGCATGACACATGCTTCAAAGCGCTGGCACAGGTCCATGCCATCAAAACTGCCGGGGGCGCCGATGGCGACGATGCGCGTGCCAGGATCGCTGCCATTCCATTTATCCATTAAAGTTATGTCCACTCGCCGGCCCACCACCTGGAGCACCGCCGGTCGATCCGGGGCCTCCGCAGAGCGGACGATGCCTTTACAGCGAAAGACGCCTCCGGGTAGCTTCCGGGCCGTCTGCCTGAGCGCTTCCAAGGAGATCAACCCGTCCGTTTCATAACTCCACGGTTCGAAGGCGAAATGATGGTCGCTGCCGTGTTCATGCGCATGCCCGCCATCCAGGTCGTGGCCTGGATACCATCCAGCCGTTTCCATCTGGATGGGGTCAAAGCGGCCCACGGCCAGCAAGATCTCATACGGAACATCACAAAAATCCGTCTCGACGATCCGAATGTTGTTGAAATGATCCTCGATCCATCGCCGGATCAGCTCTACCTGCTCCGCTCCCGCCAGGTCTACTTTGTTGAGGATCAGCATGTCGGCGGAGGCGATCTGGCGCAGCTTGAGATCCATTAATGCCGGATATTCGGGATGGGCAAAGACCTGTTCGGCATCCAAAACACAGGTGATGCTATCCATGCGGATGCGATCGAGGAACTTGGGATTGTTGAAGGTCATGGCGATGCTGATCGGATCGGCCACCCCGCTGGCTTCCAGCAGGATGTACTCAGGCCGCTCCGGGCGGTCGATCGTCTCCAGGATGGTCTGGACCAGGTCCTCGCGCAGGCTGCAACACACACAGCCATTAGCCAGGCTGATCACGTTGTCCTCGACGCCTACGACCAGCTCTGTGTCGATGTTGATCGAGCCGAAGTCATTGACCAGCACGGCTGCCCTCAACCCGTGGTCGCCGTTGAGGATGCGATTGAGCAGGGTGGTCTTGCCTGCGCCGAGAAAGCCAGTCAGGATGGTGACCGGAACCGGCGGAGAGGTGTTGGCGAGGTCGTGGTCGATAGGTTCCATGGGTGGCACGCTCCTGCTTGAGAGTACCAGCCTCTCGCTCCCCGAGACGAGAGGCTGG
>JAGDMX010000276.1 GCA_017860725.1 Chloroflexota bacterium
CGTCTACTGCTACAACCGGCGTCAACTCTACAAGCAGCGGTACCCTGCTTATCCAGCCCATGTTAAGGACTTCCTTGATCCACTATTTTAGCCACTCCCCAACACATTGTGATCAAACAGAAACTGGGTATAATAGTGTGCTTGCGATTCTTAGAAAATTGATTTGTCGAACAAATTTTTGGCATACCCGGTAGGTTTCCAAGTGGATACCTGCATAAAATATGATAATTAAGTAAGGAGATTTGAATGACCAGTAAGAAAAAAGTCCGTGTAGCTATTATTGGAGTGGGAAACTGCGCATCGTCGCTAGTCCAAGGGGTGCAGTTTTACAATAATACAGCTGAAGATGACAAAATCCCCGGCTTGATGCATGTCAGCCTGGGAGGCTACCATGTCAGAGACATCGAGTTCACTGCGGCTTTTGATGTCGTGGACACCAAAGTAGGCAAAGATCTGAGCGAAGCGATTTTTGCTTATCCCAATAATACCTATAAGTTTGCCGATGTACCGCATCTGGATATCTCAGTAGCGCGCGGTATGACTCACGATGGATTAGGAAAATATCTATCTCAGATCGTTACAAAAGCACCCGGACCAACCTCAGATATCATTGGCATCTTGAAAGAGACCAAAACCGATGTGGTAGTTAATTTCCTCCCCGTCGGATCGGAAATGGCGACCAAATGGTACGTAGAGCAAGTAATTGAAGCCGGTTGTGCATTCGTCAATGGTATTCCGGTTTTCATCGCCAGCTCGGAGTATTGGGCTAAACGCTTCCGCGAGCACAACCTGCCAATCATTGGCGATGATGTCAAAAGCCAGGTGGGAGCGACCATCCTACACCGCGTGCTGACTAGCCTGTTTGTCGATCGTGGCGTGCGCCTGGACCGGACTTATCAACTAAATTTTGGCGGCAACACCGATTTCCTTAATATGTTGGAGCGTGAGCGACTGGAATCCAAGAAAATATCTAAAACCAACGCGGTCACCAGCATGCTCCCTTACCCGCTCCCCGATAATGATGTTCACGTGGGTCCCAGCGACTATGTGCCCTGGCTGACTGACCGTAAATGGTGCTATGTTCGCATGGAAGGAACCACCTTCGGAGAGGTGCCTCTCAACCTGGAAGCCAAGCTTGAGGTCTGGGACTCGCCCAACTCCGCTGGGGTGATCATCGATGCAGTACGCTGCGCCAAGCTGGCTTTGGATCGGGGTGTAGCTGGACCACTGATTGCACCTTCATCGTACTTCATGAAATCACCTCCAAAGCAATTCAAGGATAGCGTGGCACGGGAGATGACCGAAGCCTACATCCGCGGCGAGGATTAGGCGCGCGAAAACAAACCCAGCCCGAGCCGAAAACCCCTCTGGCTGTGAATGGTATAATTTATTGACTTAACGTGACTTCGGGGTAAAAGGATTTTGGGTTTATCTTGGGCGGCTCCGCCGCCCAAGATAAACCCAAAACACCCTTTTTTCCTTATCCCGAACTGACGTTTACTTAGTATCTATCCGAAAATTGTTGGGGTGAGGGTGTTATGCAGCACTTTGCGCCGCGACACCCATCTATCCTGAATTTTTTGATAGGTTGGTAGACAGCTAATGTAGGAGAGAAGCAGATGTCAGGACACTCGCATTGGGCAACCATTCGACGCAAGAAGGGCGCCGCGGATGCTAAGCGCGGCCAGGTATTCACCCGCCTGGCGCGTGAGATCACTATTGCGGCCCGTGAAGGTGGCGGCGACCCGGATTCTAATGTCCGGCTGCAATATGCCATCGACCGCGCCCGGGCACAGAACATGCCGAAGGATAATATCGAGCGAGCGATTAAACGTGGTACCGGTGATTCGAAAGAAGGCGGGAGTCTCGAACAGGTGATGTATGAAGGCTACGGTCCACACGGTATGGCGATGATGATTGAAGTTGTGACAGACAACCGCAACCGGGCGGTGGCGGAAATTCGCCACGTATTAAATCGATTTGGTGGCAGTATGGCCGAGGCAGGATCAGTAGCCTGGCAGTTTAAACGCATCTCGTATTTTACATTCTCTGTCTTGGGTCACGACTCGGACGCCGTATTTGAATTAGCGGTAGAGGCCGGTGCTGATGACGTTAGTTTCGATGATGAGAGCGCTGAAATCGTCGGCCCGGTGGAGGCGTTTAAGGATATCAGCGATCGATTGAAGCTGGCCAAGATCCACCCCGACGAAGCCGAGCTGCGCATGATACCGAATATCGAGCTCTCTTTGAGCACCGAAGAAACGCTGCAGGGCTTGAAAGTCATCGAGACGCTAGAAGAATTGGACGATGTTCAAGCTGTGTTCCATAATCTGCAAATGACTGAAGAAGTCCTGGCTCAGTTTGAGGAAGCCTGATGCAAGATGCTGGTCATCGGGATTGACCCCGGTACGGCGACGACTGGCTATGGCCTGGTGCGAGAGGAACGCGATGGCAGCCTGGCAGTTGTGGATTATGGCGTCGTATTGACTTCTCCCGATTTCCCGATGCCAGAACGACTCCTGGAAATGTATCGCCGCCTCAAGGAGATATTGCTTCTCCATCGACCGGAAAGCGGGGCGGTGGAGAAGTTGTTTTTTGCACGTAATTCCCGCACCGCCATCAGCGTGGGGCAGGGTAGAGGCGTGGCTATGCTGGCTTTAGCTGAGGCAGGCATGCCGGTCGCTGAGTACACGCCCATGGAGGTCAAACAGGCTGTTGCAGGCTATGGCGGTGCGGATAAGACGCAAATTCAGGAGATGGTGCGCCTGCTACTGGGTATGGGCTCGATCCCCAAGCCGGATGACGCTGCCGATGCATTGGCGGTAGCGATTTGCCACCTGCACTTTTCTCGCACACAGGCGCTGCTAAACAGCAGCTAGATCACAGCGATGATTCTCTCGATTGGAATAAAAGGCGAAAGCAAGCTATGATAGCCAGTCTTAGCGGGCAAGTACAAGAAATCTTACCGGACAGTATTGTGGTAGAGGTTGGCGGTGTAGGTCTGCAGGTGTTTATACCCGCACCTGTCAAGGATGATCTACGCCTTGGTGAGCATATTCACTTGCATACCTATCTGATTGTACGCCAGGATGCTTTGATTCTGTATGGGTTTGTCAGCCGGGAAGAGCGTGACTTGTTTACCATGCTGTTGGGGGTCAATGGGGTAGGTCCGCGCCTGGCACTTGCCACTCTTTCGGTGCTCTCTCCAGATGCCATCCGCCGGGCTGTGTTTCACGATCAAGCTGATGTCTTCAGTCGTGTACCGGGTGTGGGCAAGAAGACTGGCCAGAAGATTGTCCTGCAACTGCAAGATCGCTTGCCTGCTCTGACCGGGCTGGAGCGAATTGCGACAGTAAGCGATGTAGATAGCGAAGTGCTTGGCGCGCTGACTGCCCTGGGATATAGCGTCGTTGAAGCGCAAGCAGCCTTGCAATCGATTCCAAGAGATACCCCTGATGATATCGAAGTTCGCCTGCGGTTAGCCTTGCAGTATTTTTCTTAGTATTGGGAAGGTAAATTTTGTTCACCAATCGCAAGATTGCATTTATTGGACCGGGCGCGATGGGAGAGGCGATGATTGCCGGTGTGATCCGCATGCACCTGGCCTCCGGTGAGGCGTTAATCACTGCCGGACCGCGCCTGGAGCGCCTGGAACAGCTTCAGGAACAATATGGTGTTCAGGTAACCCTGGATAATGCAGAGGCAGCTGCCCAGGCAGACGTGGTGATTCTCTCGGTCAAGCCGCAGCGCCTGGATAAAGTACTGCTAGGGCTGCGCGGCTCGATCCAACCGGGCGCATTGGTATTATCCATTGTCGCCGGCGCGTCCATCAAGAAGATCGGCTCCGGGTTGCACCACCAGATCATTGTCCGCTCCATGCCCAACACGCCGGCACAAATTGGAGAAGGTATCACGGTGTGGATTGTCGAAGAAGAAACTTACCTCGATATGGCGACAGCCCTTTCAGGCACTGGCCCAGCATATGTGTTTTTATTTATGGAAGCTATGGTCGACGCTGGTGTCCACCTGGGATTCCCGCGGCGGATTGCCGAACAACTGGTAGCCCAAACCGTGCGCGGTTCGGTGGATTACTTCACCCGCCGAGATGACCCCGTGCACCTGGCGCGACTGCGTAACGAAGTCACCTCTCCGGGAGGGACAACGGCTACAGCTTTATATTATTTGGAGAAAGCTGGCTTTCGCACGGCCATTTCGCGGGCAGTGTGGGCGGCATATGAGCGCTCGATCGAGCTGGGGCGCGGTGGAAAAATCCACGCACCCGATCAGACTAGCGGATCCGATGGGAGTTAGACCTGGAATATACGAAGTGTAAAGTTTGTGAATTCCTAGACAAGATGTCATCTTTCAGGTATCATTCAACCACCCTCTCAAGGGGTATTCGCAACCATGAAATTAACGCCTCAGTTGCTTCAATTTGCCACCGAAGCGCCTGACGTGCCCGGATACAACGCTGCTGTCCGGGCTTTGGTATGTTATTAACCCGGCTGAAACGCCTGGCTCGACTTAGGCAACCGCAGCTTGAAGTTATTTTTATAAATTTTACGGAGGCCAAATGTCTGATTTGATCAGTCAAATTACTGCCGATCTCAGATCGCAAATTGAGTCCTTCAAGCCATCCATGGAAGTGCGGGATGTAGGCAACGTAACCGAGGCGGGAGATGGCATCGCCCGGGTGAGCGGTCTGGCTGACGTACGCGCTCAGGAGCTGGTGGAATTTGCCAATGGCGTCATGGGTATCGCCTTCAACCTGGAGCAAGATAATGTGGGCGTGATCATCATGGGTGAGTACTCAGAGATTGCAGAGGGTATGCTGGTGCGCTCCACCGGCCGCATTGCTTCTGTCCCGGTGGGTGATGGGATGGTTGGAAGAGTCGTAAATGCCCTCGGCCAGCCGATCGATGGCAAAGGACCGATCAAATTCGATAGCTACCGCGTGATTGAGCGTATTGCACCGGGTGTAGTTGACCGCAAGGATGTTGATACCCCGGTTCAGACCGGCCTCAAAGCCATTGACTCGATGACTCCCATTGGACGTGGCCAGCGCGAGCTGATCATTGGCGACCGCCAGACAGGTAAGACCGCTATCGCCATCGATACGATCATCAACCAAAAGGGCAAAGATCTATTCTGCATTTACGTGGCAATCGGCCAGAAGAAAGCGGCGATCGCCCGTACGGTGGCTATCCTGGAACGTTCTGGCGCCATGGATTACACGACAATTGTGGTCGCATCCGCAGAAGAATCGGCTGCACTGCAGTATCTCGCTCCATATGCCGGTTGCGCCCTTGGCGAGGAATTCATGGAGACCGGGCGAGACGCATTGGTGGTTTATGATGATCTCTCCAAGCACGCCTGGGCATATCGCCAGGTTTCTTTGTTGCTGCGCCGCCCACCAGGGCGCGAAGCCTACCCCGGCGATTTATTCTATCTGCATTCCCGTTTGCTCGAGCGCGCCGCTCGCCTGGCAGACAAATTCGTCATTGTCAGCAAGAATCACGACAGTGATTTGGCGAATGTGGAAGAAAGTGTCAATGGGAAAGTATATGATGGTCCGTTAGCCAAGCACCGGGCTGCCGAGGATGTCAAGGCATTGGGCAGCGAGGATGACTACCGCATTGTCAAGGTGCGCGGCTCAGGCGGCTCTCTGACTGCCTTGCCACTGATTGAAACCTTACTGGGCGATGTTTCGGCATACGTTCCCACAAACGTGATCTCGATTACCGATGGGCAAATTTACCTGGAAAACAACCTGTTTTATGCCGGTATCCGGCCGGCAGTGAATGTGGGTCTTTCGGTCTCCCGAGTAGGTGGAGATGCCCAGACCCGGGCAATGAAGCAGGTAGCCGGTCGCCTGCGCCTGGATATGGCTGCTTTCCGAGAGTTGGCAGCGTTCGCTCAGTTCGGATCGGACCTGGATAAATCGACCCAGGCACAGCTCAACCGCGGTCAGCATCTGCAAGAAATCCTCAAACAGCCGCAGTACGAGCCGCTGTCCCTCGAAAATCAAGTCATTGTAATTTACGCCGGCACACGTGGTTATGCGGACAAAGTCTCGCTGGAACGGATGCGCGCCTGGGAGTTAGCCTTACTGAGGTTTATGGAAACCTCTTACCCGGACGTGGGCAAAGATATTGCCGAGAAGAAGCGCATCACAGATGAAAACGAAGCCCGCCTGCGCAGTGCCCTGGAAGCATTCACTGGTGGTTGGAGCTAAGTCTCCCGACTTTCAACTGTGCCTAACATAGAGACTCAGGACCCGGAATAGAATTATGGCAACACTTCGCGAAGTTCGGCTCCGCATCCGGAGTGTGAAAAATATCGCTCAGGTCACTCGTGCCCTGCAGGCAGTAAGCGCTAGCAAGGTGCGCAAAGCCGTCCAGGCAGTAAATAATACTCGCCCATATGCAACCAAAGCCTGGCAAGTGCTCAGTCACATCGCCTCTCAGCCGGGGCATGCTAACCTGCACCCTCTGCTGGTTGAACGCCCGGAAGTGAAGAACATTCTGGTGGTTCTGGTCACAGGAGATCGCGGACTGGCGGGGGCATACAACACAAATATCGTCCGTTATGCGCTGCAGCGTTTTGGCAATTCTGCGATCCCGGTGCATTACATCACGGTCGGCCGCAAAGGGCGCGATTTGATGCTGCGCCGGCGTCAGCGGATCATGGGTGAGTTCAGCAACCTGCCGGCCGCCCCGTCCTTCATGGATGTCTCGGCGATAGGACGCCTGGCTGTGGAGGAATTTTTGTATGGAAAAGCGGATGAGGTTTACTTAGTTTATACAGACTTCATCAGCATGGTCCGTCAGATCCCGAATATTAAGCGGTTGCTGCCCCTGCAAGTTGGCACTGGTGAAGGCCGCGTGGTCGATTTCGCCCGCTCCGAACACGGACCCGCGGCTGCATATATCTACGAGCCGGATCAATTCCAAATCCTGGATGAGATCGTACCGCGCTTCACAGCATTGCAGGTGTTCCAGGCAATCCTTGAGTCACAGGCCAGCGAACATGCGGCACGCATGGTAGCGATGAAAAATGCTACCGATAGCGCCACGGCCCTGGCGGGCGCATTGCAACTTGAATACAACAAGGCGAGACAGCAATCTATTACCAGCGAGATGTTAGATATCGCCGGCGGCGCCGAAGCGCTTGCTAAGGCTTAGTTTTTGGAGGCATTCATGGCAGAAGGAAGAATCGTTCAGATCTTGGGTGGTGTTGTCGATGTAGAATTTCCGGCCGAACAACTGCCGGAAATATATGAGGCGATTGAGATTCCCCGCGAAGGTAAGCAGTCAATGATTCTGGAGGTGCAAAAGCATCTAGGCAACAACTGGGTGCGTACGGTTGCCATGGACGCCACGGATGGCCTGCAACGCGGTAAGCCAGTATTCGCAACCGGCGCTCCTATTTCCGTACCGGTTGGCCCAGAAACCCTAGGGCGGGTATTTAATGTACTCGGGCGCCCGGTGGATAATCTGGGACCTGTAGCTGCCAAGCAGTTTTACCCCATCCATCGCGCTGCGCCAGAATTTACCGACCAATCCACCCGGGTAGAAGTATTTGAGACGGGAATTAAAGTTATTGATCTGATCGCCCCTTTTACCAAAGGTGGGAAGACCGGTATCTTCGGCGGCGCAGGTGTGGGGAAAACCGTCATTATTATGGAGCTGATCCGCTCGATTGCTACGGTTCACCAAGGGAACTCGGTATTCGCTGGCGTTGGCGAGCGCAGCCGTGAAGGCACCCAGCTATATCGGGAAATGAATGAGTCGGGCGTGATGAAAGACACGGTCATGGTCTTTGGGCAGATGAATGAGCCACCCGGCGTACGCTTGCGAGTTGCCCTGTCTGCACTTTCAATGGCGGAATACTTCCGTGACCAGGGCAAGGATGTGTTGCTATTTATCGATAATATCTTCCGCTTCAGCATGTCAGGCTCGGAAGTGTCGGCGCTGCTCGGTCGTATGCCCTCGGCAGTAGGTTATCAGCCCACCCTGGCTACGGAGATGGGTGAGTTGCAGGAACGGATCACGTCCACCCGGCATGGCTCGATTACCTCCATGCAGGCGGTGTATGTGCCGGCTGATGATTATTCCGACCCGGCGCCGGTGGCGACTTTCACCCACCTGGATGCGACCATTGCTTTGGAGCGCTCCATTTCAGAAAAAGGCATTTACCCGGCGGTGGATCCCTTGGCTTCCACTTCCCGCATCCTCGATCCCAGCCTGGTTGGAGAGGAACACTACACCACCGCCCGCGAAACCCAACGCGTCCTGCAACGCTATAAGGACCTCCAGGATATTATTGCTATCCTAGGCGTAGATGAGCTTTCCGAAGATGACAAGCTGGTCGTATCCCGGGCGCGCAAGATTGAGCGCTTCTTCTCGCAACCGTTTTTTGTGGCGCAGCAGTTCACCG
>JAGDMX010000277.1 GCA_017860725.1 Chloroflexota bacterium
AGGCAGAAGCGCTTTATCAACCATCCGAGAACCGGCTGGCGCCATAGTTCATCGTCCCGCTGGCTGCCCAGGCGTATCTGGCTATAAACCAGGTGCAGCGCGCTGAGCAAATTCTGGATGAATACCTGCGGTCGACTGAAGAGATTCGCTCCAGCCACTGGAATGCAATCGGCTTAAGAGTCTATGGGCAGTTGCAGGCTGCTCAAGGTCACTGGGAAGCTGCCGGGCAAACGATAGATCAATCTATCGACAGGCTGGAGCGCCTGGGAACCCGGTTGGAGCTAGGGCGGTCGTTTTATCATAGGGCGATGATTTATCGGAAACTGGGTCAAGCCGAGGCGGCTAAATCGGCTGCCACACAAGCAAGATCGCTCTTTGAATCCTGCCAGGCGCAGCGAGATTTAGGAGTGGTGGATTCCTTACTGATGGAGTTGTGATTTTCGGAGTTATCTCAACAAACCAGCCCCCATTTTTGAGATAGGTTGTAGTTTTTTACGAGAGTCTGATACAAAAAACCGGCTGTTCTTAGGTCACAGCCGGCTTTTTAGTCGTCGATGGTTTATCTCTTCCACTTCCATTTTGAGAGCTGCCCGCTCATCTCTCCACCATTCAGGTCTGCGCTTTGCAGGGAGACATAGTATTGATCCGGGTTTTTACGGATATCCTTGATCAGCTCCTTGCTAGCGGTGACGCAGCCCATGGAGGCCCCATCTTCTTGGACAGGGATGGTGACCACGGAGGGATTTTCCTCTTCAGAATCGGGGTCGCCCCAGTAGATCGTCGCCAGGGTACCGGTCATCACCTGAGTTGGGGTAAAAGTCTCAGTTCCAACGAACTCGAAGCAGATCGACTCTTGCCCCTGGTTCAGCCGCAGCTTGAACATCCCGCTGCTGGTCTGCTCAGTCATGGTCGGCGTTGTAGAGGGGCTGATAAATTGTAGCTGCGCATAGAGTGGCCTGCCACCGGGAGTTAACGGCTGCGCAGGGCCGCTATTTCCATTGGTTTGTGGGTGGGACAGGAAGATAGGGGGACCGCCTTTATCTTTGTTGGGTTTATCTTTGTCAGGCTTACCCTTGGCCATGGCGCTGGTTGCTACCAAGGCAAGCGCCAATACAAGCACGAGGGAGATCCATAGGATTTTATACAATCGATTGGTTTGCATTATCCGCCTCCTTTTAACACATCGATCTGTATGTTGTATTGCAAGTTTACCTCATAATTTATGAATGGGACATTAATTTCCAATCAATTAAAATGGGTTAAAATGAATCCCTTCTCATATAATTAAGATGCATTTATATTATGGCTGATCCAGATAAACCGGGTAATGAATTCACAGAAAATTTGAGCAAGGATGTTTTGGTTATGAAGCACCGCCGGTTCGGGCGCACAGGTTGGATGGTTAGTGAGATCGGCTATGGAATGTGGGGTATGGGGGGATGGTCAGGTTCCGAGGATGTGGAGTCGATGGATTCCCTGCAGCTTTCGGTGGATTTGGGATGTAATTTTTTTGATACCGCCTGGGGGTATGGTGAGGGGAAGAGCGAAGGCTTGCTGGGGCGGCTGGTGCGTAGCAGGACGGATATACGCCTGTACACAGCCACCAAAATCCCACCCAAGAACATGAAGTGGCCGAGCCGGCGCGAATTCACCCTCGACGACTGCTTTCCTCCCAATCATATTGAAGAGTACGTGCACCGCAGCCTGGAGAACCTAAGCCTGCCATCGATTGACCTGATTCAGTTCCATACCTGGGAGGATAGCTGGCTGCAGGATGACCGCTGGATCCGCAAATTGCAGGACCTACGCAGCCAGGGGTTGATCCGGGCGGTGGGGATCAGCCTGAACCGCTGGGAGCCGTGGAATGGCGTCCAGGCCGTGCGCTCGGGCCTGATCGATGCTGTCCAGGTAATCTACAATATCTTCGATCAAAACCCGGAGGATGAGCTTTTTCCGGCCTGCCAGGATATGGATGTAGCGGTGATTGCCCGTGTGCCCTTAGATGAAGGCACTCTGACTGGCACGCTGACCATGGACACCAAGTGGCCGGAGGGGGATTGGCGTAATACTTATTTTGTGCCAAAAAACCTGCGATCCAGCATCGAGCATGCCGAGGCGCTGAAACCGTTGCTGCCAATGGGCATGACCATGCCGGAGATGGCGATGCGTTTCATTCTGAATAATCCCGTAGTTAGCACGATCATTCCAGGGATGCGCAAAGAGCGGCATGTACGACAAAATATTGCTTGTAGTGATGCCGGTCCGTTGACTGGGGCGCTTCACAGCCAGCTGCGCTTGCATCGCTGGGACCGGCAGCCGACCGAATGGTCGCAGTAAGGATAAATTGAGGGCTGCCGAAAAGAGCGGTCCTTTTAGGCGTTTAGCTGGATTATCCCCCAACGCCCGCTGATCATCCACTGCGGATCTTCTTGGTCAGCCTGGATGATCAAATCGGCTGGCAGGCCCACTGCCAGTTCGGATTTCAAAACCCGCAGGGCAGCCAGCGGTGTCTGAAGATCAGGGAAAGCCTCGTTGACCGGCGTTATGAGCGGCCAGCGGCGGTCGTCGAGCAGGCGGCGGTAATTGAGATCACCTTTAAGAATGATCAGTGTGACCGGACCGACCGCGCCATTCTGAATCTGCCCCTGAAAATGACCTGGATTCTGCCAGTAGCTGATTGGCATGCACCAAAATGGGTCATCTTCCAGGCGCAAGCGTCCGGACTGTAGGTGGGTATATAGTCTGGTTGCCAGGGCTTGGGTAGCCGATTCCCGTTCCGCCGCCAGCCATTCCAATGCGTCCAATACATCTTTGGACATAGCATCCGAGACATAGAACGGTTGAGATTTCAAATGGAAACGCACGAATCCGGTCATCTGATAGGTGAGCAGGTAATCTGCCAGCCCCAGGTCGTGGACCAGTTCAAGGCCGGCGTTATCCAGGATGAAATCGATTTCTGGATCCTGACCGGCGTATTTGATTAAATACCTGGCGAGCTGGAAGGATTGATTCGCCAGGATGTGTGAATTCTGCGGATTGCCGCTATGCAGAGGGGAGTCTCGCTGCGGTCCGACCGTAACACCAGCCGGCCATAAACTCAGGTCGAACTGGTTACCCCATAAATTCATTTGGAGCAGGTTGGCCAGGGTTTCATGGTGGTCAACGCGATTGTTATGGGATATCCACTCTTGTAGTTGATCGCAGTATTGATGAACTGCCGAACGGCTAAGCTCCAAACCGGTGCGCTTCTGAAACTCATATGGGTCGTAATTATGCCTTGGACCAGGTGTAAAATACCCGCTGGCTTCCAGGATGCGGCGAAAGAAATAAACCTCCACAAACATCCAGGGTGCTTCCAGCCAATTTAACGATCGATAGGATCCGATCCATTGGTTCCAAGCATCGTTGTCCGGTGCGTGTGGGTCAGCCAGTGGTTGCAGAGGTTTATCCGGGATTTCATGGATCAGAGATTCCAAACGCTCAACGATCTCTGGCTCAAAGTTGTTATCCCGCAATACCTGGCGGGCGATGTTGGGCAGGCGAACTTTGACCGTGTGCTCGGCAAAAGAGCCGGCATCTGATCCAAACCACTTAGGCGGTATGTTCCTGGCAGAAGTACTCATCCTGACAGGGTTAATTGTGATCCGTAGCTTTTCAGCCAGGCGATGTGTTGTTTGTAATCCGGCGTGATCTGACGGACTTGATCCCAAAATACCCGCGAGTGATTGTGATGCACCAGGTGCACCAGCTCGTGAACGATGACATAATCGATAACCGGCAACGGTGCCATCACCAAACGCCAGGCGAAACTGAGGGTGCCGCGGGCGCTGCACGAGCCCCAACGGGTACGAGCGGAGCTGATGCGAATGCGTTCAGGGTAATAGCCAAGCGGGGCCGCTAGATGAAGGACACGCGGCACGATGACTTGCTGCGCCTGGGTGCGGTACCAGGTGGTGAAGACGGTCTCGGCCTTGGTCAAGACCTTTTGAGACAGGATAAAGCCGTCGGAAAGTTTGAGGGGCGTCCTGGCAGTCGGTGAGATTTTCAACGGATATAGCTGACCTAAATACCAGAACGGCTCGCCTTCTTGGTATGTCTTTGATGGATGTTGGGTTCGATATTGAGAAGTTTCATGTTGTTTTGCCCGGATCCATTCCCGATGGCGATCAACAGCCTCTCGAATTTGGTTATCGGTCGCGTATAGCGGGGCGCGCACTACCAGCTTGCCATCCGGGGTGATAACCAGGGCGATCGTTTTTCGCCGGGTGCGGATGATCTGATCGATATTCACGAGGCGAAATTATACCTGGGTTGTGAGGCAATCGAGACAATTATCACAAGCTTGTAACAGGTTCGTCACCTGGTTTATCACTGCTTTTCGATATACTGTGAGCACAACTGCCAGGTGGAAGTGACCAATTTCCCCTCCTAAAGCAGGTAGAAAATTCATTTCGAGATATGTAAAAGGAAAGGATCGTGATGAAGAGGTTACTCGTATATCCAGTATGGCTAATTCTGGTTGTGATGCTGATCGGGGTGCTATCCGGTTGCGGTGGCTCTGCCGCCGAAGACCAAGGTGGCGAATCACAAAGCGCAGGCCAGGAAGTAAAGCTGATCTTGGGGGCATACACCACCCCACGCGAGGCTTA
>JAGDMX010000278.1 GCA_017860725.1 Chloroflexota bacterium
CAAAATTACTGCATGTATAAATATAATAAACCCCGGCATGGGATCTGCGGCTTTGTTATTGGTTCGGGATTTTTCGATCTGTGGCAGATAATGAATGAGGAGCACGACATGAGAAAGCTGATGATGGATGGAATGGATGTGACCAACGACTTGCTGGCGTTTGCCCAAGCCCTGGTGCGGATCAAAAGTTATTCGGGCCAGGAAGAGCAGGTCGCCAGGCTCATCGCTTCCAAGATGGAAGCCTTAAAGTTCGATGAAGTCAAAATCGACCGTTACGGGAATGTGCTGGGACGTGTTGGCAACGGCGAGAAGGTCATCCTGTTTGACTCTCATACCGACACAGTCGAGGTAACGGACGAAGATCAATGGGATGTGCCGCCATTTAGGGGTGAAATTATGGACGGCTACCTGTGGGGGCGAGGCTCAGTCGATATGAAATCTGGCGCGGCGGCCTCGATATATGCCGCGGCAATCGCCAAGAGCCATGGATTGCTCTCCGATAAGACGGTTTTTGTCTCAGGCACGGTGGATGAAGAATATTGTGATGGGGAAGGGCTCAAACACATGCTGTCAGAGAGCAATATCAGGCCAGATTATGCTGTCATCTGCGAACCTTCGGCAAATACCATTACCACCGGGCACAAAGGCAAAGCCCAGGTGATTATCCGAACAGAAGGGATCTCCGCTCATGGTTCTGCGCCTGAGATGGGATTGAATGCAATTTACGAGATGGCTGAAATCATCCAGCGGGTTGAGCAAACCAACCTGGAGCTCTCGCAGAAGGGCGGCATGCGAAGTACTTTAGTTATGTCTCAAATCTCCAGCCAGAGTGTATCTTTGAATGCAGTGCCGTCGGCCTGTGAAGTATACCTCGATCGCCGAATGGTTGTGGGTGAAACAGAACAAACCATCCAAGATGAAATGCAGAGGATTATTGCGGACAAAAATGCTGCCTGGGAAATTGGAACACTCCACAGGAAAACCTGGACTGGAGAGGAATTAACCTACGAGCCATTCCACCTGGCCTGGGAAATCAGTTTGCACCACGATCTCACCAAGGCATTTATAGAGGCGTATAACCAAACCTTCGGGCATGCTCCTGATAAGTACGACTATTGGGATTTCAGCACCAACGCTGTTGCGGTAGTCCGATTAGGAATCCCGACCATCGGTTTTGGACCTGGCGAATATAAACTGGCTCATATGCGCAATGAAAAATGTGAAGTAAGCCAGATTGTCGATGCCTGCGCAGTTTATACCAGGGTGATAGACAAGCTATAGAATTTAATACGAACGTTCGCATGAAAATTACCTCTTGACAAATTAATCCGGAATTTATATAATAATGTTACCGGTCACGTGACCGGTAACATATAATCCGTTTTACTTACTCCAATCAGCAACCCATAATGCCGCGCTCTCGTGTCACAATCCGTGATGTCGCCGCCCTGGCAGGGGTCTCGCACCAGACGGTTTCGCGCGTGATCAACGGCCATGAGAGAGTCACCCCCGAAACCCGCCAGCGTGTGATGCGGGCAATCGATGATTTAGGCTACCGCCCCAACGAGGTGGCGCGCAGCATGGCCCAGGGGCGCACTCGTCTGTTGGCCTGCTTTTCCCCCAATTTAATCGACTATACCTTTGCCAGCCTGATCGAAGGCGCCGAGCAGATGGCCCGCCAGCAGGGTTATTTCCTGCTAAGCGCTTCAGCGCCCGACGAGGAGACTTTCGCCTGCCTGGTGGAGGAGTTGATCCATAGCCGGCGGGCAGATGGGCTGATCGTGTTCAACCCGTACTCCGACGGGCGCTACACGCGGATGCCCAAGGGTGTGCCGGGGGTGTACGCCGGTGTGCACACCCCCACCGAGGAGCTAGATACCATCTCGCTGGACGACAAAGAGGGCGGGCGCATTGCAGCGCAGCACCTTCTTTCCCTGGATCACCGGCGCATAGCCTGCCTGACCGGTCCAATTACAGAGGAATGTACCCGCGAGCGATTGGCGGGCTTGGCCAATGCCCTGGGAGATGCCGGCGCCCGGTCAGAAGACTCCGTCAATTTCGAAGGCGACTGGTCGGTTGAGTCCGGTTACCGAGCGACCCAGATGTTACTGCGCTCCGGGCATGAATTCAGCGCCATCTGCGCCCAGAACGACCGCATGGCAATCGGGGCGATCCATGCCCTGCGAGAAGCTGGACTGCATGTGCCGCAGGATGTGTCGGTGATCGGTTTCGACGATATCCCGCTAGCAGCCTATATCAACCCACCGTTGACAACAATTCGCCAGGTGCCCTACGACATTGGGCAGGTGGCGGCGCGATTGCTGATCGAGCGGGTCGAGCAGCCGACCCGAGCGGTCCAGCACCTGCTACTACCAGCCAAGCTGATTGTGCGGGAGTCGACTGCGGTGTACCAACACCGTGCCGTGAAGAATGAACCAAGATGAGAATAAGGAGGTGGTTGAAAAACGACTTTATAACAACATCGGTCGTATGTCTGCTGGCAAATTTGTAAAAACCATCCATACAAGACTATTTTTAGTGAGGAGAACCTAACATGCACCACTCAAAATTGTGGATCACAACCAGCCTGTTCCTGGCTTTTGTATTCTTTTTGGGCGCCTGCGGCCAGGCTACACCGCCTCCACCGGTCACGGTGGAGGTAGAGGTGACCAAGGAAGTTCCGGTTGAGTCGACCGTCATCGTCACCCAAGAAGTTGTGGTGACCGAACAGGTCGAAGTCCCGGTAGCCGTACAGCCCATCTTGTACAACTCATACAATGGCGATCCCGTACCACGCGCCTTCGACGAGAAGATCGTAGCGGATTGGAATGCAGCCCACCCGGATATGCCGGTCAATCACTCGATTATTGCTCACGAAGATTTCAAGCAGGCCATTCGTGCTTATCTAACCGCCACCCCAGCACCTGACGTGCTGACCTGGTTCGCCGGCAACCGGACGCGCTTCTTCATCGATAAAGGTCTGGTATACGATCTGTCCAAGATGTGGACAGAGAACGGCTTCAGCGACGTATACGCCCCCGGCTTCCAGGCGCTGGCTTCGTACAACGACAAGCAGTATTTTCTACCGACTGCTTACTACTGGTGGGCGATCTACTACCGGCCCTCACTGTTCGAGCAGGCCGGCATCGAAAAGCCACCAGAAACCTGGGAAGAGCTGTTGGACTCCTGCAATAAGCTGAATGCGATTGGCGTGACGCCCTTCACCATCGGGGCACGGTTTAAGTGGCCGGCGGCTGCCTGGTTCGACTACTTGAATATGCGCCTGAACGGCCCGCAGTTCCATATCGACCTGATGGACCTGAAAATACCCTACAATGACCCCAAGGTGCGCGCCGTATTCGAGAAATGGCAGGAGCTGATCGACGCCAAGTGCTTCATCGACGATCCGGCAGCCTATGACTGGCAAGAAGCGCTCCCGCTGATGACAGAAGGCAAAGCTGCCATGTATCTGATGGGTCAGTTCGTCGTGGACTCGTACCCCGATGAGCTGGAGAGCGACCTGGACTTCTTCCGCTTCCCGATCATCGATCCCAACCAACCGATCGGCGAGGATGCCCCGACGGACGGATTCTTCGTCTCGGCCAACGCTGGCAACCCGGTCGAAGCAGAAGCCTTCATGGCCTACCTGGGATCCAAGGAAGTTCAGCAGCAGGCGTTTGAGGAAATGGGACGTCTGCCCACCCGCACGGATGTGGATATCTCCAGCGCTACTCCGCCCACCCAGAAAGGCATTGCCCTGATCCAGGGTGCGGACTTCATCGCCCAATTCTATGACCGGGACACCACACCGCCAATGGCGGAAGCCGGCATGGACGCCTTCATGCGCTTCTGGGACGACCCAACCCAGCTCGATGCTTTGTTAGAGGAGTTGGAGGCCGAGCGCCAGCGCATCCTGGCTGAGTCTACAGAATAGACTGACACCCTGATTTCCCCTCAGGGAGTCCTCTGAAATACTGGAGGTGTTCGGTATGATTGCCGAGCACCTCCAGCAGCAGGTGTACGGAAAGGACAGGGCAGCCATGCAAGGGAAAAACTGGGACTTCACGGCCGCCAATACGGTGGCGCTGATCAGCGCAGTTATTATCCTGTTCACTTTTATTTTTCTGCCGTGGTATGGGGACAGCCTGACCGAAAACGGGGCGCGTATTCTCTCGGATAATCTTTATGGCACCGCCGGGGCAAAGATTGCCCCGCTATTGTGGCTGGTGCCACTGGCCAGCCTGGGTGGGATCGCCCTGGGACTGGTAGGGCTGTTGAAAGCCGAGCATAACCGCCTTGCCTCGATCGGGGCGCTGGCGTGCGGAATCGTGGGATTGATCTACTACCTGTTCAACCTGGGCAGCCCGCTGTTGTCAGATCCGCAGTACCAGCCGGGGTTGGGGTTCTGGATTGCCTTGGTGGGGCTGGTGGGGCTTGTGATCCAGATGGTGCTTGCCATCCCGGCTGTCAGCCGCAGACTGTCTAAAGCCGCCGGAGGAACTGTTGGCCACGGGCCACGTGTCTCGCAAAAAGCCATCCCCTGGCTGTTCCTGGCGGCTCCGCTGGCGCTTTACCTGGCGTGGATCATCATCCCCACGTTTTATACGATGTTTTTGAGCCTGACCAATTGGGAC
>JAGDMX010000279.1 GCA_017860725.1 Chloroflexota bacterium
GCGGTTACTTATTATGGTCGTATGCCGTCGGTGAACGAGGCGCTACACACGCTGAGCCAACAAACGCCGTACAACTTCGCTTTCTGGGTGGGAGAGATCGTCATTGGAATCGTAATCCCAGTGATCCTTTTCTTGGTGCCGCGCTTCAACCGCAACCCTGCTTTGCTTGTAGTCGGTGGTATATCAGCAACCCTGGGGATCTTGATCAACCGGTGGAATGTCACCGTCAGCGGCTTGTTCGTTCCTTTGGCATATTCTCCTGGGACACAATATGTGCTCCCGGCTGGCAACTATTTCCCTAACATGATCGAAATTGCGATTGGCTTAGGTATAATTGGATATGCCCTTGCGATGTTAACCCTTGGAGTTAAATACCTACCGCTGCTAGGTGAGAATAAACATAGTTAACGTGAATTCGGGATAAAACACCCCTTTTTTCCATATCCCGAACTGACGTTAGTTAGCTGGTTCGAAATCTAGTATTCTCTTACTGCAGAACGTGATTTTTTGTCGTTTTGCTCGTTATTGAAGCGATTTGTAGTCGGAGCAATGTACCGTCTTAAATCTGTTGTGTCTAACGAAGATAATTTGACTGGCATATACAGGGATAATAAGAACGGTGTCTAATTGAGCTGGAATCAGGGCAGTAAGGAAGGAGCACTCCATGGATAAGCCTGACCTAAATCCATTAATTATCATGTTGTTGTACATTGTCCGCTGCCTGGTGCCATTGGGAATCATGCTGGGAGTTTCCTATGTGTTGCGCCGGCTTGGACTGATCTCAAAACCGGCAAGTCCCCCGAAAGATTGGAACGACAATCAAAATAATAATAACGGGACATCCGAGGGAGGCTTGGCTCATGGTTAGGCGAAAGCTAGGACTTCATTTCCCCCTTTGGATCGCCGCAGCTTGCCTCTCGGTTGGTATCTGCCTGCTTATCGTCATGCAGGCCCGCGCCGATGTCCCCAGGCAGGAAACTGAGGCGTATTGCTTGAGCTGCCATAGCAATCCTGATCTGCAAATGACTCTACCCAGCGGTGAGATCCTACCGCTGTATGTCTCTCCTGATAAGCTCAAAGAATCGATCCACAGTCCGCTCGGGATTGAATGCCAGGCCTGCCACACAGAAATAAAAACCTATCCGCACCCTGAAAATACTTACGAAACACGCCGAGATTTGTCTCGAGCATACTACGAATCTTGTAAAAAATGTCATTCATCGATCTATGAGAAAGCCCAGGACAGCATTCATGCGCAGGTTGCCGCAGAGCACCCAGAGTCCCCGGTTTGTACAGATTGCCACGGTTCCCATTATGTTGGGAAACCCGATGAGCCGCGCACGCTCATATCTTCAACTTGTTCAACCTGTCATGACAGCATCTATCAGGATTACAAACACAGTATTCATGGCTCCGCATTGATCGATGAAGATAACCCTGATGTACCAGTATGCACCGATTGTCATGGTGTGCATAATATTCAGGATCCGCGCACAGACCAATTCCATATTGACACCCCTGAGATGTGCGCCAACTGCCATGCCGATAGTGAATTGATGAGCAAATATGGGTTGCCATCGGACGTATATAACCTGTACGAGCTCTCCTGGCATGGTGTGGATGTATCGGTCTATAAGGCTCGCTGGCCAACCATCTGGCATGACAGCGCAGTTTGCACGGACTGTCACGGTACTCATAATATTCTGCCGAGTGATAATCCTGAATCGATGGTGAATCCTGATAACTTACTGGCAACCTGCCAGAGATGCCACCCAGGTGTTAGTTCGAACTGGACCGATGCCTGGACTGGTCACAATGAAATTAGTATTGAACGCACACCGTGGTTATATTATATTGACGTGTTCTACGCATCATTTACTCCCGTAGTATTATGGGTTGCTGGAATTTATGTTTTTCTTCAAATTTTACGGGCTACGATTGAACGCGTCAGGAGGAGTCTGCGATGAGCGAGCAGATGGAGAAAAACGCCGTTCAAAAATCTGCTGTCCAAACCCACAAGATGTTTATGCGGTTTAATCTCGGCCAACGCTGGGAGCACATGCTGCTGCTGATCAGCTTTACAGTTCTACTGTTGACGGGCCTACCGCAAAAATACCGGGCAGCTACCTGGAGCCAGCAAATCCTATCTACTCCTGAGAGAGTTGAACTAATCCAAACCATCCATCATATTTTCGCGGTTGTCTTAATCCTGGAGGTCATTTATCATCTGGGTAAGGCGATCATTCTAATGGCTCGTCGGCGACTACCGGGTGATATCTTTGTGAGCTGGCAGGATATCCGCGATGCAGGTCAGATGGTGGCTTATTTGTTGTTCCTACGCAAGGAAAAACCGATTTTCGGAAAGTATTCTTTTGAAGAAAAAGTTACTTACTGGTTCATCTTCATAGGGATCGGCATCATGCTGGTATCCGGCATCATCCTTTGGTTTCCCGAGGTGGTCACCAGAGTCCTATCCGGTGGGGTTATCCCGGCCGCGAAGCTTGCTCATAGTACGGAAGCTGTGGTCGCGGGTATATTTATTGTTCTATGGCATTTTTATCATGTTCACCTGCAGCGTCTAAATCTCAGCATCTTCAATGGCAGTATCAGTGAAGACGATATGAAGACCTATCATGCATTGGAATACGAACAGCTTATGGCCGGGCAGGCTGGAAAATCTGGAGAAGAGCAGCCATGATCCGACCGTTGCAGTTCATAACACTGGTTGGGGTCTTGTCCATAGGTATTCTGCTGATTGGTCTGGCTCCAGGCTCTGCGGCACCATCTCTCCAGGAGGCTACTCCTACTCCTATCCCGAATCTATCGATCAGTGATGATTACTGCCTGAGTTGTCATGGGCAGCCGGGCCAGACCTTCCCGCTCGAAGATGGCTCAGAACTGGATTTATATGTTGATCCAGAAGAACATGCCAATTCAATCCATGGCTCACAAGGCTATGCCTGCGTGCAATGCCATGCCGATGTAGGAGAATATCCTCACCCGCCGTTTAGTGCGGCAAATCGGCGTGAAGCTACGATTACCTTGAATAATGTCTGCCAACGCTGCCATGCCAGCCAGCATACACAGGCGATGGACAGTGTCCACGCCCAAGCGCTGGCAGAGGGCAATCGAGAGGCTGCGGTTTGCAGCGACTGTCATACGGCGCATGCTGTCCAGGATTGGGTAGATGAAGAAACCGGAGAGACACTGCCTTCAATGCGTCCGGTCATCCCCCAAACTTGTGCCAAATGCCACAGTGCGATCTACGAGACCTATTTAACCAGCGTGCATGGCTCGGCTTTGACCGATCAGAGCAACCCGGATGTCCCGACGTGCATTGATTGCCATGGTGTCCACAACATCGAGGACCCGACGACTGCCGCATTTCGCTTACAATCACCACGGATATGTGCTGAGTGTCATACTGACCCGGCAGTCATGTCTAAATACGGGATCTCGACCGATGTGCTGGATACTTACGTAGCCGATTTTCACGGCACCACGGTCATGATATTCGAGCAGCAATCCCCGGATGCGGAAACAAACAAACCTGTTTGTTATGACTGCCACGGAATCCATGATATCAAGCGCGCTGACGATCCTGAGAAAGGCTTGCAGGTGAAAGAGAACCTGCTGGCAACCTGTCAGAAATGCCATCCGGACGCTCAAGAGAATTTTCCAACCGCGTGGCTGTCGCATTACATTCCAAGTCCGGATAAATACCCATTGGTATATTATGTTAACCTGTTTTATAAATTCTTAATCCCGACTGTTTTAGCTGGCATGGGTATTCTGGTTGTGATGGATTTTTCACGGAGAATGATCAATCTACGCAAATCCAGGCAGCCTGCACCCCACATGGGCGAAGAGCCGCCTACACCTGAATCAGGGCACAAAACCGGCCTAATCGAGGAGTTTCAATCTCAAATAGAGGAAGAAATTACCCTTGAAGATGAATCCTCTGGCACTGACCAGCCATCCCAATCCGCCGCAGAGACCGGGGAGGAGGTAGATCATGGCTAACCAGGCTGAATCCTCCACAATACCGGTGAAATACTATATCCGTTTCGATAAATATCAACGCATCGAGCATATCGTCTTTCTCGTTGCTTTTTCCATCCTTGGTATCACCGGACTGATTCAGAAATTTTCTCAGGCTCCGGTCAGCCAGGCAATCCTCAGCGCCCTTGGCGGCATTGAGGTTACCCGGCAGATCCATCATATCGCCGCAGTTGTAATGATCATTGTCTCGGTTTATCACATCATCGCCGTCTTATATAAGTTGATGGTGATACGCGTTTCGTGGACGATGATGCCGGTGATTGAAGATTTTAAGCACCTGTATGTGGATGTGATGTATTTCCTGGGCTTGCGAAAGCATCGAGCATATTACGGGCGCTATAATTATGCTGAGAAAGTTGAATATCTGGCGGTTGTGTGGGGCACAGTCATTATGGCCATCACAGGATTTATGATGTGGAATCCTCTGGTGACTACCCAGCTACTGCCCGGCCAATTCATCCCGGCCGCCAAAGCAGCCCACGGCGCTGAGGCTGTATTAGCAGTGTTGGCGATCATCATTTGGCACTTCTACCATGTCCATCTGCGGCATTTCAA
>JAGDMX010000280.1 GCA_017860725.1 Chloroflexota bacterium
TGCAAGGACTGTTCACAGTCGGCTGGCGTTATTTCTGGCGAGTTGGGCTGGCAGCAGTGATAGGCTATACGCTGGGCGGAGTCCTGCTCGGCTACCTGCTATGGCAGGCAGCTCAAGGACGTGACCAGGGTGTTATACGCAACCCCTGGCTTCTGGGCATGGCCGTTTTCCTGGCAATCTTTGCTGTCGGAGGCGGAGCACTCGGCCTGGCTTACCAGTCGATTGCTACCCAGCGCCGGTATGGTGGCTTCGTACCCGGACGGATAAGCCGAGGGTGGGCTATCGTAGGAATAATTGTAGCGGCCATCCTGGCCTATGGGGCCATCCGACTGGGCATCCAGCTCTATGGGTTTGTAACTGTCAAGGAAGGCAGCCTCTCCAGCCAGATCGTATTGCCAACAACTGGTGTAAACTGGTCGGAAGCTGAGCTGCTTTCCAGAAGCTCTCCTGCCAGCGATGAGTCAATTGCCCTGGCAGGAGGCCATGCCGGGCAGGTAGCTGGTGTGTGGGTGAGCGCATCCACAGCCAGGGGAGATATTATCTTAAGTGAAGGAGCGCTCGACTTGGTGAGTCATACGGTAGACTGGGGTACAGAATTGAATGTCTCCGATACACCGTCCTTCGAGTCCAGCCAGCCAGCCATTACGGCGACTCCGGACGGAACCTGGCTGGTCGTCTGGCGCGAAGCCCCTGATCCTGAGAACCCGGATAACCCGTCAGAGATCTTATACAGAGAGTGTCAGGCGAATATCTGCAGTGAAGCGACGAAGCTTAGCGGAGAGCAACCTCCGGAATGCGCCAATCAAGGCTATCAGAACCAGGCTCCGGTGATCACGGTGGACGAACAGGGCACTCGCATGGTAGTGTGGATCAACGAATACGACAACCTGATCTACACTACCTGGTCGGCAGGCGCGCCACCCCCGGAGGAGCCTACCGGCTGCATCCTGGCGCTGGAAGCATCCGAGCCGCTCAGCCTGGCAGCCGGATCCACCGAACAGTTCGAGCTAGCATTCAGTGGGCCGGTCAGCGGGCAAGTGTTGCGCAGCAGCTTCAGCAGCGGGGCCTGGCAATCGATTGCGCAGCCGGTCGGGGATGGCAGCGCGCCGGTCCTGGTTCAAGACCTGACCGACAGCGTACACCTGGCCTGGTGCAGCCCGCAGCAGGCATTGATCTACCGGCCCCCAGGGGGTGAGCAAATCCGCATCGATCAGCCCGCCTGCCAGGGATCTCCCACCCTGGCGGTAGATGACCACAACCGGATACATGTGATATGGTACACCGACCAGCTCGACCAGAAAGCCGGCCAGCCGGTCGAAGGGTCGTTCCTGGTAGAGAGTATCTTGATAGATGGCGTCTTCAGCCCGCCCGCTATCGCAGCTCGTCCGGCACAGACTATACAACCGGAGGCTGCCAACGACCGAGGCGGTAACATCTACCTGGCCTGGAACGAGGAACAAGATGGGTTAGCAGAGATATTCCAGGCGGTGCAGCCAGTATATACCTGCAGCCAGCCGCCTGCTACAGCCATTGGTCAAGCGGTATTGAACACCATCCAGGCGGGTAATTTTTACCCGGCCGGCAGCCTAATCCCATACTGCGGCAATCGTTTCGATCGGTTGTTATTTGCTCCCGGTCCGGTACCGGGATCACAAATCCCAGACACTCCCAACGGGGCTTATGACCGGGTAGATCAGCTGGTGGCCTCGATGCAATATGAGCTGCTTTTCACCACCATGGAATACCAGCCTGATGAGAATAAAGACAGCCCCGGCTTCTTGCTGGGAGATGCAGTGGTAGACCTTTACAACCAGCTGGCAGCTAATCCCGAGAATTATCCACGCGGCCTGACGGTGCGCATCTTATTGGGTAACTATCCGAATCTGTCTACGCTGGAATACGGGGATCAGATTTACCATGTCATGGAGGATTTACACAAAGCCGGGTTGCCGGAGATGACCAACGAAGCTCTCGGCTGGAAGGTTGAAGTTGCAAACTTTGATGGGCAGTACCCACACGGGCACACCAAGTTCATCGTAGTGGACGGTAAAACCGTCGTGGCGCAAGGCTACAACTACAGCTATTTGCATTACTCGACCGATCACGTATCCGGAAAAGGTGAGAGCCTGGTCGATTTCGGGCTGCAGATCACCGGGCCGGTCGCGCAGCAGTCTCTGGCAGTCTTCGACGATCTGTGGTCCGGCTCGAGCCAGCTAAGCTGCGGTACGCTAAATCCGTTCCTGGGCTGGTGGGAGCTTGCCTGCGATTGGACGACGGCCAGCGTATCACACCCGCCGGAGGTTTTGAAATTCTACCTGCCCGAAGATGATCCCAGCGCCGGGTCCCAGGGTACGGCTTTTTCCCTGTTCCGCTCGACGAAATTCAAGGAATCCGATCAGGCTGTAGTTGATGTTATTGGCAGCGCTCGGGAGTCGATTGACTTTTTCGAAGTGAACTTTTCCCTGGAGATGCAGTGCATGCTCAACCTGATCGACCCTGACCTGTGCGGCATTGAGCAGGCTTTGTCTTACATGGAGGCGATATTAAATGCGCTGGAAGAGAACCCGGTCAAGGTGCGGGTGCTGGTGACGGATGTCAACAGCAATGGGCTGGAGAACTTTATCGCCGCAGACGTGCTGATGGAAGAGCTGGAGAAGCGCGGTCTGAGCGAGCTGGTCGAGATGCGCTACTGGCCGGAACGCATGCATTCCAAAGCGATCCTGATCGATGGGCAGCTGCTGATCGTGGGCAGCCAGAATATGCACTATAGTTCTTTCGGCGAGAGAGCACTGACTGAGTACAGCCTGGCGACTGAAAACCAGGATGCAATCGACACCTTCAAACAAACTTTCGAGTATTATTGGGAGCGCAGCCTGCCGATCGAGCCCGGCAGCAAACCCACCACCGCCCAATAATAGCTCTTTTGGGTTAAAGTAAAGCAGAGCATCGACTGCCCGCGAAAGCAGTCAATGCTCTGCTTTTAATATCGAAAAAGCCTATTTCAAGCTGGTGCGCAGGCTTTCAAGCTGACCGGCAACCGAGCCATCCAGCACTTTATCTCCGACGCGCACTACCAACCCACCCATGATCTGCGGGTCGACGCGAAAAGCAACAGTGGCGGATTCACCCAGCTTGGAGAGAATGTCTTTGCGCACGCTTTCTTTCTCGTCGGCCGTCAAGGGCAGGGCACTGGTCACCTCTGCCGAAACCCCGCTGACCGTGGCGCCTTCCAGGACAGTGATACGACCGGACTTCACACCGGAGAAAAACTCCTGGATCAAGGTGTGCTGGCGCTTCTCATCCAGTGCCTCGCCCACCAATTTTTGGGTGGCAGCAATCGCCAGGGCGGCGATCTGGCCGCGCACCTCGCTCAGGGCGCGCTCGCGCTCCAGGCGGGCTTCTTCTTGAGCCGCCTGGCGGATCTTCTCCGCATCGGCGTTAGCAACGGCAATCACACCTTTGCCAGCTTCTTCCGCCCGCTCGGTAGCCTCGCGCACTTTGGCGTTAGCCTCACTTTGGGCTTTGGCGATAATCTCCTGTGCTTCTTTCTCGGCATTAGCACGTGCCTCTGCCGCAACACGGGCATCTTCCAGGCCTTGGGCAACGGCTGCCCGACGCTTGTTAAGCAGGTTGACAATCGGTTTGAGAATTAATAGATAGATTACGGTGGCAATGATCAGAAAGTTAAAGATCTGCACCAGTAGATAACCCAGGTTAATACCTAATCCAGCCAAGGCGAGCCTCCTCTATGATTGACTCTCAAGACATTAGCCGACAAACAGGATCAGAAGCGCGACCACCAGGCAGTAGATGGCGACCGCCTCGGCGAAGGCAATGCCGAGGATCATGTTCGTCTGTACTGCACCGCTGGCATCCGGGTTGCGGGCGATGCCCTGCACTGCGCCGTTTACCAGAACACCGATGCCCAAACCGGCACCGATTGTCCCGATCATCGCGATCCCTGCTCCTAATAATTTTGCTGCTGCGACATCCATAATAAATCTGCCTCCTTAGTATTGATCCGGGCGGGTCAAACCGCCGCTTGGTTTGATACATTCCCCGGGCGGAGCACCGCCCGAATTTCACGTCCAATCGATAAGGCGGTTAGTGAGCGCCCTCTTCTTCATGGGAGCCATGCCCGGCAACCGCCTGTGACATAAATACCATGGTGAGCATACCAAATACAACAGCCTGGATAAGGCCTACGAAGAATTCTAGCCCCAGAAACAGCCACTGCGCCACCACTGAGACCAGGGTGCCGATGACAAACAACAGCACTGAGCCGGCGAAGATATTGCCAAATAGACGGAAGGAGAACGAGAGAATCTTGGAGATTTCCGAAATCAGCTCCAAGAAACCAACGCCCAGGTCAATCACCCCCAGAGGATTCTTGGCGACCCTGGAGGGCGGAATCACTTTATCAAAGGCGAAGAATTTGAGAAAATAGCGCCCACCATGCGACATGACCCCATACACCTGCACCATCACCACCGCGATCAGCGCCAGACCGACTGTAAAATTCAAGTCTGTAGACAGCACACGCACGAATGGGATGACGTTATACAATGGCTCGGTAGCCTCTTCAGCTCCGGAACCTAATTCACCTG
>JAGDMX010000507.1 GCA_017860725.1 Chloroflexota bacterium
AGGGCCAGGGTGTGTTCCAGCGCGTCGAGAGCCTGGGGGCGATTGCCCTGCGCCTCGTGGGCCAGCGCCTGCACCAGCAGGATGTCGAGCGCGCTGCCCCGGCGCTTTTGCGCTTCGGTGGCTTGCAACAGGCGTGCGAGCAGGGCGTTGACCAGCGGATTGGCGATTTCCAGCCGGGCCAGGGTGAGGTGCTCGAACTCATGCAAATAGCTGACTTCATCTGCCAGCGAAAGTCCGCGTTCTACCGCCCACGCCCGGGCTTTATCGGGTTGCCCCTGTTTGAGATAGATGCGCGCTTTCAAGGCCGCAATGGGGCGCAGGTCAGGCACGACGGTTTGGATATAGACCCGTTTGGCCTCGTCGAGCAGGGCCAGGGCAGATTCCAGATCGCCTGCGGCCTCTTTCAGTTGGGCCTGAGCCACATGCCAGCGGTACTGCCAATCTGCCAGGGTGGTATGCAAACCCAATTCGGCGGCTCGTTTCAAGTGATGAGCGGCGAGGGTGTCATCTCCCCGCTGACGGTGGATCATGGACAGGCCGAGATGATGGTGGGCAGTAATGTGCTCGGCCTCCGGGCCGTGTTGGGCGGCCAGTTGTAAGGCATCCAGATAGGTCCGCTCAGCCTCGCTCAGGCGCCCCAGGCCCACCAGCAGGTCGGCTACACCAAAGGCGCTGGCAACCACGAAAACGTGATTGCCCAGCTGGGTCATGCTCTCCATCCAATCACCAATCGCCCGGATGGCCGACTCCAGGTTGCCACTGGCCCAATGGGTGCACTCCAACGTGATGGCAGCCTGGGAGCGGCGGTAAAAATCATTCTCGGGAATTAATTGGATAGCCTGTTCGGCGTATTTCACCGTGTCGGCCAGGTTGCCTTGCACTTGGGCGTTGTACGCGCGGGCCAGGGCAATGCTGCCCTGGAAGAGCTTGAGTTCCGCCTTATCCACTGCGCCAGCCAGGGCCTGCTCGGCGTTTTGCAGGTGAATTTCGCTGGTTTCCGGCTCCCCGGCAAGCGAAAAAGCCGAGCCAAGCTCGACGCACAGTGCGGGCCGGGCGCGAATGACCTCCTTTGGCAGCTTCTTCACCCAACCTAGCCAGCCGGCCGTCTGAAAACTTCCCTCCATCCCCTGCCAGGCCGCTTCAGCCAACCCCGCCGCCCGGTCATAATTCCCGGCTGCGATGGCGTGGTGAAACGCCGCGCCCAGGTCGCCGTTCTCTTCATGCCACTGGCTGGCGCGCAAGTGGAATTCGGCGAATTCTTTGGGCTTTCCCAGGCGCTGCCGCAGCAAATCGCCAAAGAGATGGTGATAGCGGTACCAGCGCCGCTCACTATCAAGCGGGACGATGAACAGGTTAGTGCGTTCGATGAACAGGTTAGTGCGTTCGAGATATTCCAAAGTCTCCTGTGCGGAGACCGTTTCCTGCCCTGAAGCAGAAGGAGAACCCAAAACAGTGTCACATAGCGGGCCGCACATGCGGCCAAGAATGGATGTGCGCAGCAGGAAGGTCCGGATGCTTTCGGACTGCTGTTGCAGCACTTCTTCCACCAAATAGTCCAGCACAAAATAGTGGCTGCCGGTGAACGATTTGATGAAACTGGTAGTGTCTGAATGTCCCTGCATTGAGATCGCGGCCAACTGCAGGCCGGCAACCCAACCTTCGGTGCGGGTTTCCAGAGCGGCGATGTCTTCCGCCGAGAGGTCCAGACCCATTACCTGGTTAAGAAATCCGGCAGCTTCGGCGGGGGTGAAGCGCAGGTCAGCGGCGCGCAGTTCGGTCAATTGGTTCCGGACGCGTAACCGGGACAGCGGTAGCTTAGGATCCTCTCGTGTAGCGATGACCAGGTGCATCTGCGGTGGCAGGTGCTCGATCAGAAATGTGAGTGCGTTGTCTACTGGTTTGGAATCAATCACGTGGTAGTCGTCAAGGACAAAGATGAAGTTGTCGGGGATGGTAGTGATTTCATTGATCAGGGTTGTCAGAATCGATTCGGTTGGCGGTGGTTGAGGGGATTGGAGCACAGCCACCAAGCCCTCGCCAATTCCCGCCTTGATAGTCCGTAATGCCGCTACCAGGTAAGAGACGAAACGCACCGGATCGTCGTCCCCTTCATCTAGCGACAACCATGCAACCGGCCTCCCACAACTGGCAATCCATTCGCTGACCAGTGTGGTCTTGCCAAAGCCGGCGGAAGCGGAGACGAGCGTCAGTTTGCAACCCATCGCCAAACCCTCGTTTAACCGCTCAATTAGGCGCGGGCGCAGGACAATTTTAGCCCGAGGTGCGGGAATATATAGTTTCGTGGCCAAAATTGATGTAGCCATAGATCAATTATATAACAGGCTATCTTCTAGCTCCATTGAATGATTGAGCCCTGGTAATTTTATCCATGCTAATGCGACCTAAAAGTGTGGATGATAGAACGTTGGCAGATATCTGATAACCATAAAAAAGGAGGTGATTTCAATCTAATTTTAGAACGGTACCATAGTCCGCACAAGTATGCGTATCTATTTCCCCGCGGGGACATCGCGCCCTTCGGGGCGTTGAGTCCTCCGGGGGCATTCACACGGAGGATACACACATGAGACTTGCAGGCATTGAAAAAGGCGGGTATTACCCATACCCGCCGCACATGGCGGAAGCTACGGCTTCCTGGTTTATCCCGCTCCCAGCGGGAACACGCGGGCGTCTTCTCGACCCGTGCGCAGGTGAAGGTGAAATAGCCAGCCTTCTGGGCAATCTGCTCAACTGCGAAACCTGGGGCTGCGAGCTGTTTCCATACCGGGCAGAAAAA
>JAGDMX010000281.1 GCA_017860725.1 Chloroflexota bacterium
ATACGGTTCATGCTCCTGCCTCATTGACCACATCACCGCTCAATCCACCATGTTTCTCCAGCAGGCGGATGTTTTGAATGCGCATGGTTTTCTCGGCAGCCTTTGCCATGTCATACACGGTTAATGCTGCAACCGATACCGCTGTCAGGGCTTCCATTTCAACCCCGGTCTTTCCAGTGGTACGCACTGACGCAGCAATCCGCACTCCTGGCAGGTTGGAGTCAGGATACAGTTCAACCTGGATGTGTGTCAATAGAAGCGGATGACACAACGGGATCAGCTCAGAAGTGCGTTTCGCAGCCATAATCCCGGCCAATTGCGCTGTTACCAATACATCACCCTTCTTTAGCTGTCCAGCTTGAATCAAGGCCAATGTCTCCGGTCGCATAACAACCTCACCAGCGGCGATGGCTATGCGCTCCGATTCGGGTTTCCCTCCCACATCCACCATGCCGACTCGGCCAGTATCATCTACATGAGTTAGCTTATCCATAATTTCGAAATTATAATCGACATTTTCTCCCGCAATCCTGAAAATTTCAGCATGTTATAATATCCGCCTATGACCAATATCCTATCAAAATGGAAAGAAGGACTCTCTAAGTCCAGCAAAGCAGCATTTGGTCAAATCGCCACCTTGTTGGGCACTACCGAAGTCACTCCAGAGACCTGGGATGACCTTGAGGCATTGCTGATTCAAGGCGACTTGGGCATGGATACCGCCGACATCGTCCTCGATGAATTAGAAAAACGCGTTGATGCAGAAGGGATGATCAAAACAACCCAGGTAAAGGCTGGACTGCGCCAAGAACTTCGAAAGCAGCTAAAAACTCCACCCGAGTTGATATTTACCGAGCGCCCCACAATTATCCTGGTCGTGGGGGTGAACGGTTCCGGGAAAACCACCACCATCGCCAAACTTGCGCAGCTCTATAGCCGAGAAGGCAAGCAGGTGATCTTGGGAGCTGCCGATACTTTCCGTGCGGCAGCCGTGGATCAGCTTGAAATCTGGGGGGAGCGCATCAATGTCCCGGTGATTTCTGGTCAAGCAGGAGGAGATGCGGGAGCAGTGGCATACGACGCAGTACAGGCGGGTGTATCGCGCAAAGCCGATCTCGTCTTTATAGATACAGCCGGACGTCTGCATACTCGATTTAATCTAATGGAAGAACTCAAGAAGGTATATCGTGTCGTGGGAAAAGCCCTGCCAGGAGCACCTCATGAAGTCTGGCTGGTGATGGACGCTACCACTGGGCAAAATGCTCTGCAGCAAGCACGGGCTTTCAAAAATGCAGTGAACGTCACCGGCGTCATCCTGGCCAAGCTAGACTCATCAGCCCGTGGTGGTATGGCTTTTGCTATCCAACGGGAGCTCGATCTTCCAATCCTTTTTGCCGGTTTGGGCGAAAAACCCGATGATCTACAGCCATTCAACCCGGATGCTTTCGTAGATGGCATTTTGGCAGAAATGAATTAACCCAAATATCAAGGTCACTCCTTGAGGAGAATAAAGACTTATGCAAGATTTGATCGATCGATTGCAACTTTGCCAGGAAAAAATCCAAAATCTACTGGTGAGTCTTTGACTTAGCAAGCAAAGAAAACCAACTACTCGAATTACAAAAACAATCGGAGAATCCCAATCTATGGGAGAATTCCGAAAATGCCCAGCAAATAATGAGAAAACTCTCCACCTTGAGAAACGAGGTGGGAAGCTGGCAGAGCCTACGGCAGCGAATATCCGATGCACTTGAGCTCTCTCAGCTTCAGGATGAAAGCCTGCGAGACGAGCTGGAACCGGAAACATCGGCCCTCGAAGCGGAAGTAGAAAAACGTGAGCTGCTGGCTATGTTATCTGGCAAGCACGATCACGGGGATGCCCTATTAGCGATCCACGCCGGAGCCGGCGGAACTGATTCTCAAGATTGGGCTCAAATGCTACAGCGGATGTATTTACGCTGGTGTGAATCCCGCGGCTACGAGACCGAGATCATCGATCTCACTGAAGGAGAAGAAGCGGGTATCAAAAGCATCACGATTGCTGTGAATGGGAATTACGCATATGGCTACCTGCGCCCCGAGAAAGGTGTCCATCGGTTAGTGCGACTTTCCCCCTTCGATGCGGCACATCGGCGTCATACATCTTTCGCGTTGGTGGAAGTATTACCCCAAGTAGAAGATGATGACGAGATAACCATCATTCCGGACGATATCCAGCTCGATGTCTACCGGTCGTCCAGTGCCGGTGGTCAGAATGTCCAGAAAAATGCTACGGCTGTCCGCATTACCCATATCCCCACGGGTATCGTCGTCACATGTCAAAACGAGCGCTCACAAACTCAAAATCGGGAAAATGCAATGCGCGTCCTGAAAGCACGTCTGCTCGAGTTAAAACAGCAAGAACAGGAACAGCAATTAGCCGTGTTACGGGGTGAATATACCAAGGCAGAATGGGGCAGCCAGATTCGATCTTACGTTATCCACCCTTACCAGATGGTGAAAGACCATCGAACGAACTACGAAGTAGGCAATACGCAGGCGGTGCTAGATGGGGATATCGATGGATTTATTGAGGCTTATCTGAAATCTAAGCTCGCGAATGGCGGATAATTCTGCAAGATTTTCTACGAACCGGCCTGGGAGTCCGCAGTTTTCCAGACCTGCTTTGATTCTCCTGGTTATCCTATCCATATTTCTGGTCACTGCACTTACCGGTTGTGTGCAACTAACCGATCTAGAAGCCTCTCAAGATTACCAAAGTGATGTCATCGGCACAGCCTCTCCAGAACAGGTAGTTGGACAGTCTCTACAGATCGCCAGACATTCACCATACAGTGTGCAGATTTGGCTTCGTCCTCAAGAAGGATATCCGACCGACAGCATGGTCATTACTGAGATTCGCTCAGAACCGGGGTCGACGCAACCTCTCAGGCAGTTTAGCTACCCCATGCGCGAAATCGCTGGCAGAAAATCTATCACTGTGCCCCTGGATTCCGTGCCCACCCAGGCAAATGGTCGACTTTATATTTCATTGAGAACTACCGGCGGCATGGTCGATGTACTGGGACGTGATGAAGAGGCTTACCCTCCGGGCTCTGCATTTTTGAATCATGAAGAGATTCCCGGTGATCTGTCATTTCGCTTCACTTACACCTACGATTGGGTTGAATTACTGACCGACACCGAAGAATGGCTTGGACAATCCTGGCTGATACTTCCTTTCTCACTTCTGCTCATTTTACCTGGGTGGCTGCTGCTTTCGGGCTTCAAGCTGCATAAGTATTTCGATTGGGGTGAAAAGGTTGCTTTGTCTATAGGCCTCAGCCTGTCGGCGATTCCAACGGTGCTTTTATGGACCACAACGACCGGTTTACATTGGTCACGCCTGGGGATTGTCTTCGCTGCAGGATTACTAATAATGATCTTCGCCTGGCAGCAATGGCGGCAATATCGACTTCGCACCAGAAAGCCGGTTGTAAAGGTCACCCGCAACCTGGGTATAACACTGGGACTGATAGCTATATTCTTATTATCCCTAGCAGTACGGTTGATATTAGTGCGCGATTTAGCGACTCCAGCCTGGGTCGATCCAGTCCATCATGCTACCATCACGCGGCTGATCATAGAACATGGCGCTTATCCCAATAATTATGCTCCCTACCTAGAGTTGGACACCGCCAGTTATCACGCCGGATTCCATGCCAATCTTGCAGCATTCTTAAGCATTGCTCAGATTGACCTGGCTTCGGGCATGATTATTTACGGGCAAGTACTGAATGCACTCGTCATATTTGCAGTCTACTTATTCACGACAACCCTGGTGCACAACCGTACAGCTGGATTACTGGCGGCATTGTTCGCCGGGCTATTCACACCCATGCCGGCATACTATACAAGCTGGGGTCGTTACACTCAATTAGCCGGTTTGCTGATCTTACCGGCAGCCATGGCCATGGTAATTAAGGCACTGGAACTATCCCCAGGCATTGTTGAAAGGATGCGTCAGCGGCTGTTAAAAGGCAAAAAAAGACCGCTCATTCAACCGATTGGCTGGATCCTATTAGCGAGTCTGTTATGTGGTGGATTATTCCTGGTGCATTACCGTGTGCTGGCATTCTTAGGCTGCATGATCATTGCCTGGATGACAGTCCAATTCTTTTTCGAACTCCGGTATCCCGGCCTCGGTCGCAGAGTAATAATCCAATTAATAATTCTGTCGGCCATAGCAGTCACTGCCGTATTGGTAACACTTCCCTGGTGGCCATCGACACTCAACTCATTACTCATCCCGTATGTCAGTCGCCCTCGCAAGCCCATTCCTCTATTTTCCGATTTCTCGTGGTCATTATTGACCGCGGCTCAAGGCACTTATGTTATGGTATTAGCGGGACTTGGGTTATTGTGGGGAATGATCCAAAAAAGGCGTTTTCCGTATATCATTTTGATCTGGATTGTTTTGTTGTTTGCACTGGCGAACGTCGGTCGATTTTTGCCATCATTTGGTGGGTTGGTAAATAATACATCGGTAACAATCACAATCTTTATGCCTGCAGCCGCGCTAGCAGGATACTTATTCGGCTGGGTGATTGAGGGCTGGCA
>JAGDMX010000282.1 GCA_017860725.1 Chloroflexota bacterium
GATGATCTGCGCCTGATTATGGTGGATCCCAAACGGGTGGAGCTAACCGGTTATAACGGCATCCCGCACCTGCTGGCGCCGGTGGTGGTGGAATTGGAGCGCGTTGTGGCCGCCCTGCAGTGGGTCTCGCGTGAGATGGACATGCGTTATCAAAAACTGGCCGATGTCGGGGCGCGCAATATCCAGGATTACAATAGCCGGGCAGCGGCTCAAGGGCAGCGCCGGCTGCCTTATCTGGTGGTGGTGATTGACGAGTTGGCCGATTTGATGATGCTGGCTCCCGACGAAACCGAGCGCACCGTTACCCGCCTGGCACAGCTCTCGCGCGCTACCGGTATTCATCTAGTGCTGGCGACTCAACGCCCATCCGTCGATGTGGTGACTGGCCTGATCAAAGCCAACTTCCCGGCTCGCATTGCCTTTGCTGTGGCTTCGGGAGTGGACAGTCGGGTGATCCTCGACCAACCCGGCGCTGAGAGACTGCTGGGTAGGGGCGATATGCTCTTCCAGGCGCCCGACGCACCGGCTCCGGTGCGCTTGCAGGGCGTGTTTGTCTCCGATATGGAGATCATGCGCCTGGTATCATACTGGCAGAGCTATGCTGGCCTGGCGGTGCCTGCCCCGACAGCCAGCGGCAGCATCCCAGATGTCCTGCCGTCTAATCTACCTTTCAAGCAAATCCCAATGTGGGATGATATGGCGCCGCAGGAAGATCTGGATCCCTTGTATCATGAAGCGGTTGACCTGGCTCGCCGCCAGGGCCGCGCCTCGATTTCCATGTTGCAGCGCCGCCTGCGCATTGGTTATACCCGCGCCGCCCGCCTGGTTGAGACAATGGAGGAAAAAGGTGTCGTCGGCCCACCCGAGCCAGGTACCGGTGCGCGCCAGATCCTCGATTATGGCCCGGTGGCACCTCCGGTAGGGGAAGAATAGCGCTCTGGTATACTTGCTCCCGACTGTATCCCAATTAAATTTCCGACAGGTTTTCCAGTATGCATCGCTTCTGGCTATTTGCCATCGTTATAGTTCTGGTGACATCCGCCTGCCAATCTGTTAGCACTCAAATCGACTCCACGGCTATTTGCCCGACCGGGGCCCCTGACAATGGTACCCCGGCTGCAGTCATCCCTTGCTCACCATCTGGTGAGGATTCGTCCTCGGCTTCGTTGGCTCAGGGTACGGACACCAGCTCGATCGAGATCGACCCGAGCAGCACCCTCATCACCTCTGATGCGACCGCTTCTCCAACTTCCGTGCCCACCGCCACACCCACACCGACCATCAACCCGACAGTAACTGGCACACCCGTCCCTGACGAAACCACTCTGCTCTTTACCGGTGTGATTGTCCCGGCGCGCTGTGTGCAGGCCAAAATCGACGAGCTGGGCAATCCGGATTACCCCTATGAAGAGGTCAGCCCGATCATCCAGGGGGTTGACCTGTCGGTTGGCACGTTCAACGCCACGATGAGCGACTATCCACCGCGTACCGGCTGCCTGTCCACCTATGTCCTGGTTGGCGGTTCGGCTAACGCTGACGCCTTGCAGCGTGCCGGATTTGATGGCATGGGGGTAGCCACTAATCACATTAAAGATTGCGGCATCGCTACCTGCGGCGACCGCGCTTTTTTCGACACGCTGGACAACCTGCAGCGGGTGGGCATTCCATACATTGGAGCGGGTACGAATCTGGCCGAAGCCCTGCAACCCGTCGTGGTCACTGTGAATGGCGTGCGCTTTGGCTTCGTCTCTGCCGGGGACAGCAAGCAAGGTGAGTGGACTTTCGCCGGTGAAGCCAGCCCTGGGATTGCTAAACTGACAGGTGAAAATATCCAAACTGCTATTGCAGCAGCGCGCCAGGTCGCCGATGTGGTGATCTTTATGCCGCACTGGGGCTCGGAGGATATATCGGTCCCTAACTGGATCCAGCGCAACCAGGCGCAGGAGATCGCTACCGCGAAGCCTGATCTGGTGGTTGGTAATCACACCCATGTTGTGCAAGCCATCCAGGAGATCAACGGCATCCCCATCTTCTATGGGCTGGGGAATTTTGTCTTCGACCAGGATTTGGAGGATCACCAGCAGGGCGTCATCTTACTGGTCAAGTTCAAGGGCAAGCAATATGCGGGCTATGAGCTGATTCCCACCCGTTTTAATGAGTGGGGACGGGTCTCGATTGCCGGTCCACAGGCTGCTGCTGAAGTATTGAACCGCGTTGAGCAGTCCAGCCGGGAGCTAGGTAGTAACGTTACCCATCTGTACCGACCGAGCATGCCGGTTGATGCAGCTGTTTCTGCGGACATGCAGCAGATCGTTAGCCAGCTCTTCACGCAGTACCTCGAGTCCTATCAAGCCCAGGTCCAACCGGAAGGCAGGCGGATTGTCGATTTCGAGATCGAATCCGTTGGCCTCAATGCGGGCGACCAGCACCACAGCGCCGAATTTGATGTCGATGCCATCGCCAATGTGGTTTTCTCTGTCAGGCCGGTCTTATATCAGACTGACTGGAATGCCGGTAACGGAACGATGACCTCTGATGGCTGGGTGCGCCAGAAAAGCCTGTTCGTGGGTTTGAGGAAAGAATACGGGCGCTACTGGCTGGTGCTGTTGGGCACCGGCTTGTAATCCTGAGGGATACCTTTTGATAGGGTGCCGTCCTCCGGCTGGCAGTCTGTACATAATCCGAAAAGCTGCAGCCAGTGCTCCTGGATGTGATACCCGCTTTCCTGCTCCAGTTGGGAGGTCCAGGTTTCCAGCTTCTCGTTTTCCCCACTGAAGAACTCTACCTGGCCACAGCCCTGGCAAATCAACAAGTGCTGGTGCCCGCTGAACGCGGCGACAAAACCCTGGCAACCGGATGGTTGGTGCACCCGCTGTACCAGGTTTAGCTCTTCCAGTTTCTCAATCGTGCGATAAACCGTCACCAGTCCCAGGCTGGGGTAGCGCTGGCGCGCCTGGTCGAAGACTTGCAGGGGATTCATGACGCGCCGGCTGGAGGTAATCACTTCCACTACCGCCTGGCGCGGCTCTGTCAGCCGGTAGCCGTTGACCTGTAGCCGCTCCAGCCACTCTTCGATCACAGGAAAAGGAAGGGTTTCAAGCATGGGCGGCTGCCTTGGTTTGGTAAACTCGGATGAAGCTGCGCGCCAGCCAGGCCAGGATAAACAGGGCGGTAGTGGTCAGTACGATGGCCGCGCCAGAGGCAATATTAGCGTAGTAGGAGATATATAAACCGATCACTCCAGAAAGGCCGGCGATGGCGGCTGCCAGGGCCATCATGATCGGCAGCCGCCGGGTGAGCAGAAAAGCCGCTGCCGCGGGTGTTACCAGCATGGCAACCATTAAGGCCACTCCGACGGTTTGCAGGGAGACGACAATCGCCAGAGCGATCAAGATGAGCAGCAGGTACTCCAGCAGCCGTGCCGGCAGCCGCAGGGTGGTTGCTAATAGAGGGTCAAACGAGAGCACCAGGAATTCTTTGTAAAACACCAGCACGACCAGGATGATGATGGCACCGAAGAAAGCCATCATCACCAGGTCGGAATTGGAGACACCGAGCACATCCCCGAACAGGAAGTGGGCCAGGTCCACTGAGTAACTGCGCACCGTCGAGATCAGCGCCACTCCCAGGGCGAACATGCCGGCAAAGACAATTCCGATGGCGGTGTCCTCGCGGATTTTGGTGCCTCTGCTGATGGCGCCAATTCCAAATGAGGCAATTAAAGCTGCCACCAGCGCCCCCCAGAAGAGCGGTCCGCGTGCCCCGTTACCCACCAGGTAGCCCACCGCAACACCGGGCAGGATCGCGTGCGCCAGGGCATCGCCGAAAAAGGCCATGCCGCGCAGTACGATGAACGCCCCTACGATGGCACACACCACACCAACCAGCAGCGCGGCTGCAATCCCGCGTTGCATAAAGGGATATTGAAGCGGTTCCAGGATCAAATTTAACATCTGCTCATTCGCCTTCGTCGCAGCAGGTATCGGTCAGTGCCAACAGTGCATCACCGCCGGGCAGCAGATGCAGGTGTCCACCGTAAGCCTGGATCAACTTCTCGGAGGTAAAAACTTCAGCCGGGGAGCCCAATCCAACCAAACGACGATTCAACAGCAGGACACGGTCAAAACGCTCGGCTGCTTGGTCCAGATCGTGGGTGGCTACCAAGACGGTCACGCCGCGCTGGCGCAGGTCATCCAGGATATGGAAGATGCTCTCCTGGGATTGGACATCCAGCCCGGTAAGCGGTTCATCCATCAAGATCAGTTCTGCTTCCTGGGCCAGGGCGCGGGCGATGAACATGCGCTGCTGCTGCCCGCCGGACAGCTCGCCAATCTGCCGCTGTGCCAGATCGAGTATTCCGACTTCGGATAGGGCTTGGCTTACTTGGCTCCAGTCGTGACGCTTTGGCCAGCTTAGCAGACCCAGCTTGCCGACTCGTCCCATCATCACCACATCCGCGACGGTGACCGGGAAGTTCCAATCCACCTGGGTGCGCTGTGGTACATAAGCTATGCACAAGTGCCCGCCCGGCTGGGAGCCACGAATTTTCACGTTTCCGCTGGTTGGAGCAACAACCCC
>JAGDMX010000283.1 GCA_017860725.1 Chloroflexota bacterium
GGAGGATGAAAAGGGCTATCGTTATGAGGGCGGCTCCGGCGATCAGTGAGGCGATGAAAGTAGAACGGTAGGGACGGAATACGATCAGGTCGAAACCATGCCGTAAAATGCGCATAGCCAATAGAGATTGGGTTGCAAGCAGGAGCCCCCAAATTACGCTTGGCAGCAGGCGCTGGATATAAGCGCTCAGGAACTGGTCGGTGGTGCGCAAGCCGACGGCCAGGAAGTACAGGGCAAAGATGACATACAACGCACTAATCGCGATCAGGCTCCAATAGACCGGTGGACTGACCAGCCGGGTAGCCCATTCATCGGCCCGGGATGGTCTGCGCTGCAAGGCTACCAAAGCCAGGGAAATGACTGCAAGCAAAAGCAAGCCGGGCGCCAGCGCCGCCAGGCGACCGGGCGAGATACTCCCCAGGAGGCCTGTTCCGGGCGCGGTAGGGAGCGCCAACAACCAGACCATGGCGCCTGATCCTTCAATTAGCGCCAGGATTAAATAGAAACGGGTGATTTTTGCAGTTTGAGACGCTCCCATGGTGTGAGCGCTAAGGGATCAAGCCATGGATGCGGGCCAGGTCGTGTGGTACACCAACCACTAACTGTTGGGGCAGGTTATTCGCTTCGACCTCCTGGCGGGTAGTGAGCAGCACCTCACCAGCAGGGCTGTAAACCATGACATACAGGTCGGGCAGCGAATCGACCTTCCACAGGGGCAGGTCTTCTTCGTCGGTGTAATCTTCTGACTCAAATACGAAGCGCAACTCACCCTTGTCGTCGGTCACGCCCTCACCCAGGAAATCGTCCATGCTGGCGTGATCGCGATCGTACAGGGCTACCTTAACTCCCGGCAGGGCGATTTCTGGGGTCTCCGCAACGACCAGCTTCACACGGGTGGCGAGAATCATACCGGTCACTCAGTCTTTCTCGAAGCCATAACCGCGCATCCAACGCCATAGCAGGCGCAACACGATGAAGGCGGTCAGGATCATCGCAAGCACGAAGCCGATGTAAGCCAGGTCGTAGATAAATCCCCACAGCTCACCCTGGGCGCCGGCAAAGGCGATGGCAGCGGTGGCAATCGAAGAGCCGATCAGCATACCGACCAGCAGGATGGAAATGACGATCTGGCGACCAAAATTACCAAGCTTATCAACTTCCTTGGACAATTCGGAGGTGTCCACAGTGACCTCGAAGCGACCCTTTTTATACTGGTTGAGCCACTTGACGGAAGCGATGGACAGGTCCGGCAGGTTTTTGACGAACTCACGCCCGAAGAGCAGGGCTTGCTTGCGAGCTTCATCGATGACACGATCGGCGGTGACGACCTGCATGGCCTGTTCCTGGATGATCTGCACACCCTCAGCCATCATACCACCTTCCGGAGCCAGAGCAGTAGCAATGGCTTCGGCCTGCATCAGCGCCTTGACCGCCATGGTCAGGTTGGGATTGAGGCGCATGCCGTACTCTCGAAGGAGATTCAGCGAAGTCGTTACGATCTCGCCGAATCCCGCACTGGTGCCGGCGTAGAAAAAGCGGCCAATGGTGCGCTCGAATTCTCGATAGTAGCCTTTTTCGTCGACCTGCTTGACGAAGGGAACACTCATATTTTTCAGGATCTGCGCCATGCCCTGGATATCCACCTGACGGAGGGCAATCAGGAGCTGGATCAGGTTAAGGCGTTGTTGCAGGTCGAGCTCGCCGACCATGCCAGTATCCAGGAAGGTGAGATCGCCCGTCTGCAGGTTGACGAGCACATTGCCGGGATGTGGATCGGCGTGGAAGAAGCCGTCGATCATCAGCATTTTGATCAGGGCGCGCATGGCTGTGCTAGCCAGGACATTGCGATCAAGACCAGCAGCTTCGATGGCTTCGATGTTGCTGATCTTGACACCCTGGATAAACTCCAGGGTCAGCACTTTGGAAGTGGAAAGCTGCGTATACACCTTAGGCACATGCGCTCCTGGGATGGCAGACAGGTTCTTCTCCAGGCGCATGGCATTATAAGCTTCGCCGTTGTAGTTCAGCTCACGCAGCACACTGCTGCCGAATTCCTCAAGCATGCCCTCCAGGTCAATCGAGCGCGCCATTTCCGAGCGGGCAGCGACCACCCGGGAAGCATTCTGCATAATGCCGATGTCGGCTTTCATCTGGTTAAAAATGTAAGGGCGCTGGACTTTAACTGCCACGGCGGTGCCATCCGGTAAAGTAGCACGGTGCACTTGAGCGGTCGAGGCGGCAGCAAATGGCTCCGGCTCGAAGGTTGCATACAAATCTTCGGGGTAAGCTTTTAACTCTTCGAAGATGACTTCCCGCACCTGGCTGGCGGGAAACGGCGGTACAGAGCTCTGCAGCTTATCCAGCTCGACTTCCCAATCGGGAGGGATGGCAGAAGATTGGCTGGACACAATCTGACCCATCTTGACATAGGTGGGACCTAGCTCTTCCAACATCATACGCACTTTCACCGGTGTTGGGATCGGCGCTATGTCTTTGGGTACACCCCAAATCCAACGCTGCATGATACGGTGAAAATCGCCTACAAAATCCCAGCGGTCGTAAACGGTAATATCCCAACCGTAACGGATGAGAACGTTGTAAACTTGTTGCAAGCGCAGGTTCTCACGAAATTTATCCAGTGTAGTGCGCTTCATGACTGGCCTCCGTTGCTGTCGGTATCGTCTACCAGAGGGGCTGATTCTTGTGGCTCTACCTCTATGGATGCCATTTCATCGGGTGGAGGGGTGCTGGGCGGAGGTTGGTCAGATTCCGGCGGCGCGGCTGCACCGGCGTTAATCAAGTCGAGGGCCGCCCGGGCGGCCTTTACCTCCTCGATGGATTGAGTCTCGACCCCTGGATGAATTGTAGCAGTTTTCATACCGGCCAGATTCTGCAGAGGCGTCACACTCTTTTCCATGATCTGGCGTTTGATCTCGGCTTGCTCATCCGGGACAATCGGTGGAGTCAGCCCAAGCAAATTTTCCAGGGCATTGGTTGCCAGGCCCAGGACCGCACCGGCGACCAATGCCCAGATCAGGCTATCCACCGCCAGGATAGTCGGAAAGATCCAGGAGATCAGATAAATAAGAAAAGTGGTGATCAGGATTATCAACAAGCCAAAGGTGGCAAAGAAGAGTTGGGCGGTCAGGAAAAGCAGGGCTGGTTTGATAATGGCATTCATCAAACCCAATGTAATCGCCACTAGCAGGACTGAACTCAACGAGCGGTCGATAAAATAGATTTTCGGGACGAGGGCTGTGGTCAGTACGATCGCAACGGCATTGACCAGGATGCGGATGAGCAGGACTTTCCAATTAAATTGCTTGAGTATAGGAAATTTTGATTTCATTCGGCAGCCTTCGAAGTCGAGTTGTGGGGATCTATTTGGTAATTATATCAGAATGACGGTGAAGAGGAATTTCGTAACGAAATACGGAACGATCTTGGAACGATCAGTGTGTAAAGTTGTCGTTGATTAAAGCATGTTTGCTCTCAATTACACGGGGAAGGGTAGGTCAGAGTGATGAGATATAGAGAGAAAGCAATCGGATTGGGATTGTAGTGAAAAAGCCGAAGAAGCGGAATCACTAAGATTACGAAGAGTGATGAAATACTGAATGAGAGACCCTCGGGATAGCAAGTTCCAGAGGGTCTCTCATTACAATAAACCATTTGTAACAGTTATAGCTTTCTAGTGTGTCTTAAAAACGGCCTTGTAGATCTCGCTGACCCATAGAGTCAGGGAGGCGACCAGGGCGCACAGCAACCAGCCTTCGAAGGGCAGGGAGACCAGCTCCAGTCTCCGGGATAAGAAATCCAGCTCGGTGGGTAAGAAGATTGCCAGGAACGAGATGAATATCGCCCAGTTGAGGCTGGGGTTGTTTAAGGTTTCGCGACTGAAGACGGTGTGATTAGGGTTGCGGTACGAAAGCGCTGCGTAGATGTGAGACAGGGAAAAGGTGACGAAACCCAGGGTGCGCACAGTTTCGACGGGGGCGCCGGCTTTCTCGAAATACATCATGATCCCCAGGGCAGCCAGCGCCATGCTCAGTCCGCCCAATCCTAACCAGACGGCCAGCGGGCGGGTGATGATGCTATCACTGGCTGGGCGCGGCTTGCGCTCCATCAGGCCGGGGGTGGGTGCGTCCTGCCCCAGGCGGATGCCGGGAGGCGCATCTACCAGAAAGTTGATCCACAGGATTTGGCCGGGGGTGAAAGGCACACCGCTGACAATGTTAAATAGCGCCGAGCCCAGGAAGGTCAGGATGAATCCGGCCAGCTGGGCAAGCTGGAAGCGGATGTATTTGAGCAGGTTGTCGTAGATAGTGCGCCCAAACTCGACAGCCTTGATGATAGTGGCGAAGTTGTCGTCGGTGAGGATCATGGCGGCAGCTTCTTTGGTCGCTTCCGTTCCGGTGATACCCATGGCGACGCCGATGTTAGCGGTCTTGAGGGCGGGTGCATCGTTGACGCCGTCGCCGGTCATGGCGACAATGTGGCCTTTGCGCTGCAGGATCTCTACCAGGCGTACTTTGTGCTCGGGTGCAACGCGAGCGATGACGCCGATGTTATCGAC
>JAGDMX010000284.1 GCA_017860725.1 Chloroflexota bacterium
GGGTACGAGCTGGTCATTGCCGTGGGGGGTGATGGAACGGTTCATGAAATCATCAACGGTTTGATGCAGGTGCCGCCGGAACAGCGTCCAAAGTTGGGCGTTGTGCCGCTGGGCTCCGGCAATGATTTTTCCCACGCCATAGGCATGGATCCACGCCCGGCTTTCGCCCTGCGCCAGGTGTTCACCGGCCAGCCGAAGCGCGTCGATGTTGGGCGCCTGTTGGATGGACATGGGCGCCAGGAATACTTTAATAATACCCTTGGAATTGGCTTTGACGCCGCGGTCACGATTCGCTCGCGCAATTTTGCCATGGTACGCGGCTTTTTAATTTACTTTATTGCTGTGCTTCAAACGATCATTTTGAATCATGATGCTCCGCGCATGCAGGTAGCGACCGATCGTGAAACCTGGGACGAGGAAATGCTGATGCTGGTGTTGTGCAACGGGGGGCGTGAAGGCGGTGGATTTTTGGTGGCGCCCGATGCCAGGATAGACGATGAGGTGCTACACTACGCCGGTGTGCGCCGGGTCTCAAGACCGATGATGATCCGGCTCGTTCCGGAGGTGATGCGCGGCACCCATGGTAACTTTTCGCAAGTGAGAATGGGTCAATTTACTCGCATGTCGCTGCAAGCCGACCGACCACTTTACATTCATATTGATGGAGAAATCTTTGCTGGATTTGGCGTCGATGTCCGCAAGCTGGATATCGAGATATTTCCCGGTGCAATCGAAGTGATACGGTAGCTGTCAGGCACCCTGATGAGATGCCAATCAGGAGGCGTTGAGTGGCTGTATGCCTGATTTGAGTGAAAGTTTACAAGGCCGCGACCTTGGTTTTCTCCGGATTGTTGCGGAGCTTTGGGGGCTAGAGCTGCAGGCGCCCGATGCACGCCTGGCTTTATTGAAACTGGTTCCCTGGATGCTGGAGCCTGAGCTGGTGGAAGAGATTGTCATCGACCTGCCGGAAACTGCCCGCCAGGCATTGGCTGACTTAATCAACCACGAGGGTCGGCTTCCCTGGGCGATGTTCAGCCGCCGCTATGGGTCGTTGCGTGAAATGGGCGCTGGGCGCAGGGACCGAGAACGACCCTACCAGAACTCACCCTCGCCGGCGGAGATGCTGTGGTACCGGGCATTGGTGGGCAGGGCTTTCTTTGACACGCCCTCCGGCCCGGAGGAGTACGCTTTCATCCCTGATGATTTATTCATCCTGCTTCCCGAGGCTCCGATGGAGGCTAGCCAGCCGTTAGGAAGACTGGCCTCTCCGTTAGAGAAATCCGTCTTGCTCCCGGCAACGGACTTTATCCTGGATGATGCCTGTACGTTATTGGCTGCCCTACGCATCGGGATGCCGGTTGACCCGTTGGAAGCTCCGGCCGGGCGGCACTTCTCAACGGAAGATGCAGCTTCAGTGGAGGTGCTGGAGTCTTTATTAGCCTCGGCCGGTATTCTCGATCTCAACCATCAAATTTTACCGGAGCCTACCCGGTCGTTTTTGGAAGCCAATCGAGGGGATGCCCTGGCATTGCTGGTCGGTGCCTGGCTCAGGAGTGAGGGATTCAATGAGCTGCGGTTTGTCCCCGGTTTGCGCGTGGAAGGCGAGACCAAAAACGACCCACTGCGAGCACGCCAGGCTGTCTTGGATTTCCTCTCCCAGGTTCCGGTGGGTAGCTGGTGGAGCCTGGCAGCCTTTGTATCGGCCATTGGTCAGCGCCAGCCGGATTTTCAACGACCGGCCGGTGACTATGATTCGTGGTTTATTCGGGACACCGTTACCGGTGAATACCTGCGCGGCTTCGAGCACTGGCACGATGTGGACGGGGCTTTGCTGCGTTATATGCTCTGCGGTCCGATGCACTGGCTGGGCTTGATTGATTTAGCCGCGGCCTCGGAGGATTCACGGGAGACCAGCACTGCCTTCCGGCTTAGTAAATGGTCGACCGATCTGTTAGCCGGTAATGTACCTCCGGATTTTGAGCGAGAGGAAGCGCCGATATTTGCCCGCTCGAAAGGTACTGTCCATGTGAGCAGGCTAACCCCGCGACCTGCACGCTACCAGGTGGCGCGCTTTTGCCATTGGGATCGATACGACGGTGAAAATTATCGCTACCGGATTACAACCTCATCGCTGCTGAATGCCCGCAGTCAGGGATTACGGGTCAGCCACTTGCTGGCGATATTCCGGAAATATGCTAAGAATGTCCCACCGGCATTGGTGACGGCTCTCGAGCGTTGGGAGGAGAACGGCACCGAAGCTCATCTGGAGCGGTTGCTTATCCTGCGGCTATCCAACCCCGAGATACTGCAGGCGCTGCGAAATTCACCGGCGGCGCGCTATCTCGGTGATCCATTGGGAACGGCAGCCATTGTCGTAAAGCCCGGCGCGCTGGAAAAGGTCCTGGCGGCACTGGCAGAGATGGGTTACCTGGCGGAAGTGGAATCGGGCTTGCTGGATTCTTAATCTGGCTGTTTACCTATGTAACTTAAAAAAAAGGCGCCGAAATGACCCATTACCTGATACTCTGATCAGAGACGGCCTGGCTTTGTTGGCTCAAAGAGCCTGTCTAGACTGTAAGCTAGATGCATCGCCAGTGAGTTCTTGGGTCATTCCGGCATATTCATTTGTCTGATTTGAGTTTAGCAAAAAATTGGGTGATTGATCACCTGACAAATGTCATATGGTTGGGGTGACAAATGTCATATTCGTAATCGTTTGAGTTTGTGGTGATGAGCATCCGGTTGAACCCTGTTATCAATTTACTTTCGGATTCCATAGAAAATTGGAGGGCAAAATGATATTTGGTGTAGATTACTACCCCGAACATTGGCCTCGCCACCGTTGGGAGATCGACGCCCGCATGATGCGCTTCTCCGGGTTAGATGTGGTCCGGATTGCGGAGTTCGCCTGGTCAACCATGGAGCCGCGCCCCGATCAGTTCGAGTTTGAATGGCTGGATCAGGCGATTGGTGTTTTACAGGCTGCCGGGTTGCAAATCATCCTCGGTACGCCAACGGCCGCGCCGCCCGCCTGGCTGACGAGAGCTTATCCGGAGACACTGCCGGTCGACGAGAACGGACGCCGTAGAGATTTCGGCGGTCGCCGCCATTACTGTGCCAATTCGAGCATCTACCAGGAGCGCACCAGGAAGATTATCGAAGCCATGGCACTGCGCTATGGGCGCGAGCCGGCCGTTATTGGCTGGCAGATTGATAACGAGTTCGGTGGTGGTCGCAGCGCCCGCTGTTACTGCCCCATCTGCGCGGCAGCTTTCCGGGTATGGCTTCAAGCACGATATGGAAATATTGAAGCGTTGAACAAAGCCTGGGGTACGGTTTTCTGGTCGCAATCCTATAACGACTGGAGCCAGGTGAGCCCGCCTGCCTTGACGGTCGAGCAGCCCAATCCGAGCCAGGTTTTGGATTACTACCGCTTCGCCTCTGACTCCTGGGTGGCATATCAGCAACTTCAGTTTGATCTGTTGAAAAAAATCTGTGATGCGCGCCAGTTTGTAACGCATAATTTTATGGGGCTGTTTCATGATCTGGATTACCACAAGCTGGCTGCGCCACTGGATTTTGTCACCTGGGACAGCTACCCGTCCGGGCATTTGGAGCGCTGGCGCCCTCTCGTTTATCCTCCGGATAGCCCCTCGACCCCCATTGAGTCGGCTTACGCTTACGATCTTGGGGAGCCCGTGATTACCCAGCTGGGGCATGATCTGACCCGCGGGCTAAAACAAGCGCCGTTTTGGGTGATGGAACAGCAGTGCGGGCACATCAACTGGGGGGCCTATAATCCCGGTATTCGCCCGGGAGCCGTTCGCTTATGGACCTGGCATGCAGTCGCTAGCGGGGCAAATGGGATGATCTATTTCCGTTGGCGGGCCTGCCTGTACGCTCAGGAACAGTATCACTCCGGTTTGCTGCATCATGACGGGACCCCGGATGTCGGCCTGGAAGATGTGGGTGTACTTCAGCAGGAACGCGCCCTTTTGGATGAAATCGCAGACCAGCCTTATGAAAGCCAGGTGGCGATCTTGCTGGATTATAACGATCTGTGGGCGGTCCAGATTCAACCCCACCGCCAAAATTTCAGTTATCTGCGCCATCTTTTCCTTTACTACCAGGCACTGCTGAAGCTAGGCGTACAGGTGGATGTAATCTCTCCACAGGCAGAACTGCACCCATACAAAATGGTGATCTCTCCCACCGCAATTCTTGGGGATAGCCGGCTGGCTGCCAGGCTGATGGAGTTTGCCGATCAGGGTGGGGAGCTGCTGCTGGGTGTGCGCTCCGGATTCAATTCCTCCACCAAGGTTGTTGTGGATACCCCCTTACCCGGTCTGTTTCACGACCTGGTAGGTGCCACAGTAAAATCCTGGCATTCACTGCCGCCTGGGGTTGGATACAATCTTGCTTCCGAGATCCCTGGCTTGTCCGGTCAGGCGACGGTCTGGGCGGAGGCGCTCGAACCAGGCGCATCCGCCCAGCCGCTGGTCACTTATCGCAGCGGTCCATTTGTTGGAATGGCGGCTCTCAGCGAGCATAAAATCGGCTGGGGGAGCGTG
>JAGDMX010000285.1 GCA_017860725.1 Chloroflexota bacterium
GATTACATCAGATTAAGTTTAAAGTCAACGAAGACTTTTCTCAGTATTTATTTCAAAATTGGTTGGCGAATTGATCAAGACGAAAAGGGACAAGGATGAGTCAATCATGCGTGGGCTTTCTAAGCAGATTACTCGACTTGTACGTTGGTGATGGTTTTCCTTTAATAATGCTCCGTGAAAAGAAAATCCGACTTGAACAGAATATTAGTGACCTGCATTCGGAACAAGCCGATATTTCTTCACATCTTCAGACAGTCATTCTTTCCGACGAGCAAATGGAACATATTGAGGTATTCTGTACCCAGATTCAAAGAAAATTAGAGAGCGCCACCTTCGAGCAGATGCGTCAATTAATTGACATGCTTGATGTCCATGGTACACTAGCTATCAAGAACGAAGGAAAGGTGGTTTACGTAAAATGTCATTTGGGACAGCAACTGCTATCAGTTGCCCGAACATCGCATTTATCAAGTAGTCACGGAGTAAACACAATTACATTGACAGCACGGGTGGTACTTGACCTTATGCAAGGTATACCATTCTCTTTAGCTAATCTATTTTTCCTACAAAAAACCATCGATTAGCGTGAACTAACCCACTCCTTCTCAAATCTTACCAACATCTTCCTGTCTTAAGACTGGTTGTATCGCCTTAAAGTACATCCACCAGACGCTATCAAAAAGCTGAATCCGCAATCGCATCGGTTCAATAGAATGCAAGCTGCTCCAAACTGCCTCGTTCACTGGTCGGTTGATATCAAAGGCCATCCAGTCAAGCGCGCTGCTGATCAAGGCTTGGTCTTTGATACTATCGCCTCGAGTTGGCTTTTGCAGCCACTCAGGATTCATGTAGGCGCCAAAGATAGCAATGTACGCCCGGTGACTCTATAATTGAGTGTGTATCCTGAGACCGTAGTAAGATACCAGGCAATAGCACCGTCCAGTGATGAAACACCGGACTACTCCTATTCCTTCCACATTGTGTAGAAGTACATCCCGGAGTAGATCGGGTTCCAGAACCAACCTTGTACCCATCTTTGCTGGTAGTGACGTTCTTCGCCCACAAATAACGGAATCGTGTTGGCTGTATCGAAAAAGAGCTGGTTGAACTCTTTGTAGATCTCAGCCCGTTTGGTAGGGTCGGTCTCCGACACCGCACGGTTGATAATCCCCGTATACCTGGCTGTGATATCTGCAGGCATTCTCTCCGCACCACTAAAAAATCCGATCGTGAAAGGAACCACCCAGTTGTGAGGGTCATGGATGTCTTCCTGCCAAGAGGTTAATTCGAACGGGAGGTAGAAGGCGTCCCAATACTTACCATAGTCGGCCCCAGGCAGATCGGCCAGATCTACTATAAACCGGTCATTGATCGCTGCCAATTCGGTTTGCAGGCTCTTCGCTATGACCAAGAAATTGGAGTTGCCGACGTAATACGGGATGGTGAAGCGAAAGCCTGCCTCCCACAGCGAGACGGCGCCGTTCGGGTCTGGCGTCCAGCTGCCATCGGCGTTCTTCCTCCAGCGGGACTGCATCAGCAGCTCTTTGCACCTGGACGGATCGTAAGTATAAAAAGGGGAGCTTTCGTCGTAGCCGATCATCCCAGGCAGCATGACGTTAATTGAGCGGGTGCCCTCGCCCTGCAGGGTTTCCTGTACATAGGCATCATAATTGATACAATAGGCGAAGCCTTTGCGCACCAGCGGGTCACCGAAGAAGTTCGGGGGGATGCCCTTACCATCTAGCTGGCCGCTGCCGATGAACGGGTTACCTTGAGCGTCCATATTAAAGTTGAAAATCAGATCACTACGGGTGGGCCAGTCAAGCCCTTTAATCACTTCCAGTGGTTTGTTTTGGTCAGTCAGGGTACAGTTATTGGTGCTCCTCTGGCACTCCGATCCAACCAGGGTATCGATCTGCGGCCACTCATCATGCTTGAAAAAAGAGGCTGAGTCAGCCGCGCCGGATTCAAACATGGTAAAGCGGGAGTTTCTCTCAATGTTAAACTTGATGATGATCTTCTTGAGCGCCGGAGCGCCACTCGGGCCGCCGGGCCACAGTGGCTCCTTGACCCAGTAAACCGGGTTGGCTACCAGGACGATCTCCTCGCCCGGGGTCCAATGATCCAGCTTATATGGGCCGGTGCCGTCCTCAGAATTGCCCAGGCCGGTTTTATCGAGCTGGTCGGAATTCTTGCCGTAGTACTGCTGCCAGGTGGCGCAATCGCCGTCCCAACCACCCTTGGAGACGGCCCATTTTTTAGATTGCACCGAGCCCCATGGGTTGGCGATGGTTGCCAGGAAGGGTGCCCAGGGCTGGGCCAGGTGCATGGTCACTGTGCCAGCCGCCTCATCGACCACGATGGCGTCGGTAACCTTTTTGCAGGTAGAGAACAAGACCTGGGCGGGAACTTTGGCCAGGTGTTCTGGATCGTCAAGCAAGGAGGTGACACCCTTGCCGGCCAGGCTGAGGTCGATTATGTCGGTTATGTCCGCGTAGTCAACACCCAATAAGGGCTGGACTAACAGCCATTGCGGCGAAGATGAACCGCCTTGCAGGATGCCCCGCTGGAACGAATAAGCGACATCACCGGGGGTCATCTCGCTGCCATCGTGGAACTTGACACCCTGGCGGATTTTGAATGTGTAAGTCTTGCCATCTGCCGAGATGCCGCCGTTCTGCTGGCTGGGGACTTCCAGCGCCAGCATCGGCATGAATGCGTTCGGCTTCTCGCGGTTAAGAATGATCAGGGTGTCGAAAGCATTTTGGATAATCTGGCCACCTGCGGCTCCGTAATTCAATGCTGGGTCAAGCGTCTCGGGATATTCGGAAGTCAATAGTGTGAAAGTGGTTGGATCTTTCGATTTGAATTCCAAGGTGGGTGCAGCCTGTTGAGCAACAGCCGGGCCTGAATCGTCCGGGCATTGCGCCGTGTGTAAATACAGCTGGCATTCTGCGGGGGTCAGCGAGCGCGTCAGGCGTGAGCGCGCCAGGGCGATGATATGCGGCGTATCCAGGTAATAGCCGCGACCGGTTAAATTATCCGAAAATACCCCCAGGCTGGTTCCATCCCCGCCGGGCACAGCGTCGCGCCCAGGGATGGTCAGCAGCGGCTGTCCACTGGCGGCATCCCAGATGATCACTATCCCATCCTTCCTGCTGCCGGCCGTCGCCAAGCTGCCATCCGCGCTGAAAGCCACTGTATCCACCTCGCCTGTATGGCCTTTCAGGGTGAGCAGCTCTTTGCCCGTCTGCACATCCCATAACCTGGCAATGTTGTCTCCACTCCCGGTCAATAATTGCTTTCCATCCGGACTAAATACAACGCCCAAAACGCTGGAATCGGGCACAGGCAGGGATTGCAGTAGCTGGCCAGTGGTAGAGTCCCAAAGGCGAGCAGTCCCATCGGTGCTTCCTGTAGCGATCAGGGCGCCATCCGAGCTGAAGTCGATGCTTTTCACCGGCCCCTTGTGCCCCCTCAGGGTGAGCAGCGGCTTTCCACTGGCGACCTCCCATAGGATGGCTATTCCATCGTTTCCAGCGGTGAGGATCTTCGTATTCTCCGGGCTGAACTTCAGGTCGTAGACATATTCTGTGTGCCCACCTGAGGTGGAGGACTTGTTGATCAGAAAGGAATGCAGCAGCCGGCCTGTTTTTGCGTCCCATATCTTGAGCGTCGTATCGTTGCCGGCGGTGGCCAGCAGCGAGAGGTCCTGGTTGGTTTGAACGGCGGTCACCCACGCTCCGGCGTTCAGTTGAGTGCTACTTACCTCCCTGGAGCCGGTTGGAGAAATCTCATACAGGCGGGTGATCACATCCCCCGACAAATTTGAGTTAAAAATGGTCCGCAGATACTTACCATCCGGGCTGAACCTACCCGAGTCGGCCGGGTAGACCGTCCACCAATCGTAGCTGCCGGTAGGGGAGATATCCCAGATGTCCACGTAGCCATCGCCCAGCGCGCCGAACAGATGAATCCCATCCGGGCTGGTTGCCAGGCTATTCACCGGGAATCTCTCCGTCAAGGTGAAAAGCTCCTCACCGGTCAATGCGTCCCTCACCTTGATCTTGCCTTCTTTACTGCTGGTGACTAGCCGGGTGCCTCCGGCGGCGTAGATCAGGTCAGTGATTGTGTTTTGATTTTCAGAAAAACTGAAGCGTGGCCTGGCGGTCGGCTCCGTCTGCAGCTCTTTCAGGTCCCAGACCTGCCCCGCCATTTCACTGCAGACCGCCAGTGAATTCCCGTCTGGGCTGATGGCGATGTGATAAGGCGAGCCCCCACTGAAATCCAGAGAGAAAAGCTGTTTTGCCGGGGTAGTTTCCACATCCCAAAACCGGATGCTGCCATCCGCTGCGCTGGTAACCAGATCTTTGCCATCGGGGGTGAACTGCGCACTATAGATATTGACACCTGGAAGGGTTATGGATTGCAGCTCCTGTCCGCTCTGGGCATCCCAGATAGTTGCCCATCCTGTTATTTCTTCAGGGTTTACCTTTTTTTCCACAACAACTATGACCAGGCGATTTCCATCCGGGCTGAAACTTACTCCTGCAACATTACCGCG
>JAGDMX010000508.1 GCA_017860725.1 Chloroflexota bacterium
TTCTGGGTTTTATTATTATACCCCACTGTGTTTGCTACTTACCGCATACCCGAGTGCAGGGCTTTCACAAGAAGCGAAAGCCGTGGACACGGATTTCACCGCTGTGTTCGAAAGAAGAGTGCATGTTAATTTGGGGGTCAAACTGAACTGTACACGGGTATGGGGAGGAATTAATGAACCATCGCAACGGTGAATCCCGAAAAGCTGCTAGGGTGACAGCCGCGCCGGCTTGAGGTACACTATATCCTATGTCTCCTGCGGAAGATTTCTATGCGCTGTTGTCCAGCCTGCTCCTGCAAACGGCTCAGAACCCGGATACGCCGCCCGCCATTCCTCTCAAGCGTTGGCCGGCTGGATCACCAGAACAGCTCTTGCTGGAAGATCTTCAAGCAGCATTGGCAGCGCTGCAAACCGGGGACCAGAACCACCCACCTCAGGCTCAAGGGAGGGAACAGCGTTATCAGAGCATCTTCGAAACCGCCAGTGACGGGTTGATCATCCATGATTTGGAGACCGGCCTTGTGGTCGAGGCCAATCCTGCGGCGTGCACGATGTACGGCTATGCTCACGATGAATTCATCGGCCTGCACCTAACCAGCTTTCTCCACCCTGATAGTTCTTACCAGTTCACTAAGTACGTCCAGACGGTTCAGTCTCAAGGTGAGAACGTAGCGCTACAGGTCCACATGCGCCGGGATGGCTCACAGTTCTATGTAGAGCTGAGCGGGACAGTATATACTGATCAAGGCCGCGCGTATCTCCTGAGCGTCGTTCGTGATGTCAGCCAGCGGGTTCTTGCAGAGCAGCTTCTCCAACAGCGGGTGGAAGCGCGCACCCGCGAACAAGGAGATCTCCCAAATGCTGGCTTCTGCTCTCGAACTGAAGCCAGGTCTGATCCTCGATCAACTACGGGTGATTATCGATTATACGCACGCCGGACTTTTTAAGCTGGAGGACTCAACCCTGGCCGCCCTGGCGGTGCGCGGGCCACAACCGCTGGAGGGGGCTATGCCTTTCCAAATCCGTCTGCAAAGTCCGGAGGCTCTGACGATGCTGTTCAACGGACAACGGTCTACCCGCATCGCCGATGTACATAGCGCTGACCCTACGGCACGGTTTCTCCGCTCAATTCTGGATGATCAGGCAACCCTTCTTCTGGAGGGCATGCGATCCTGGATGTGGGTTCCTCTGGCAATCAAGGGCCGTGTGATCGGGGCAATCGGGGTTGCTCACACCGAGCGGAATTACTTTACAGCCCACCACGCCGACCTGGCTCTGACCGTCGCCAACCAGGCTGCGATTACGATGGTCAATGCCGAACTTTACGAACATGCGCACACGCTTGCCGCGCTTCAGGAACGGCAGCGCCTGGCGCAAAACCTGCACGACGCTGTCAATCAGTCGCTCTTCTCCGCTGGCCTGATCGCTGAAGTTCTGCCGCGCTTGTGGGAGCGAAACCCAGATGAGGGGCGCCGGTCGTTGGAGGATTTGCGCCGGTTGACCCGCGGCGCGCAGGCCGATATGCGCCTGCTGTTGGCCGAGCTGCGGCCCTCGACCCTGACGGATATAGAACTGAGCGACCTGCTGCGCTTGTTGGGAAAGGCGCTGGCAGGCCGCACGAACATCCCAATCAGCGTGATCGTAACAGGAGAAGGGAAATTGCCCGCTGATGTACAGGTGGCGCTTTACCGCCTGTGCCAGGAAGGATTGAATAATATTGCCAAGCATTCCGGAGCCAGCCAGGTGGACATCCAGCTACAATATGAGACAGGTGCGGTTGAGCTCCGCATTCGAGATGACGGCCGCGGCTTTGACCCCGAACAGACGCCTCCCGGCCACTATGGGTTGAGCATGATGCGTGAGCGCGCCACAGGCGTAGGAGCGACCCTATCCATCACCAGCCAGCCGGGACATGGCACCGAAATTGTGATTCGCTGGGTGGAGACCCAGGACCAGAAGGACGGTAAACGATGATCCCTTCCCAACCGATTCGAGTGATGTTGGTCGATGATCATACGATGGTGCGCCTGGGATTGGCAACCTTCTTGAAGGTCTTTGACGACCTGGAACTGGTGGGCGAGGCCGACAGCGGGGAGGCAGCGGTTCAGCTCTGTGGACAGGTCCTGCCCGACGTTATCCTGATGGACCTGATGATGCCGGATATGGATGGGGCATTGCCCGACGTTATCCTGATGGACCTGATGATGCCGGATATGGATGGGGCAACCGCCACGCGCCTGATCCGCCAGCAGTATCCCAGGGTGCAGGTCGTTGTTCTGACGAGCTTCAAAGAGGAGGGGCTGGTCCGGAACGCGCTGCAGGCCGGGGCGATCGGCTATTTGCTCAAAGATGTGTCGGCCGATGATCTGGCCCGGGCGATTCGCGCGGCGCACTCGGGGCGTGCTACCCTATCTCCAGAGGCTACCCAGGCGTTGGTTCATGCTGCTAATCAGCCGCCTGCGCCTGGTCACGATCTGACGGAGCGTGAGCGGGTTGTGCTGGCCCTGATGGTCGAAGGTTTGAACAACACGCAGATCGCCGCAAGGCTGGTGGTCAGCCCGTCTACCATCAAAACCCACGTCAGCAACATCCTCTCCAAGTTGGGCGTCGCCAGCCGGTCAGAAGCTGTGGCGTTGGCTTTACGCAGCGGACTGGTTGCCTGACTGCCAGCCCCGGTGGCTGCCTTCCGATTCTCCCCCGACTGGGGGAGACAAACACCCCCCGGCGGATGGATGCGGCCGGGGGGTGTTTGTTATAGAATAAATTCATGAGGCGTACAGTTCCGGCAATATCGTGCTCACCCCATTCGATTTTCCATTCCGTCCTTACGGAAGTGCATTGGTTTCCACTTTAGGGTTGTGATGCCTTTGAAAACGTTCGTCCATTTGGTGGAGAATAGTGCCTCTGCGCAGACACAGCTGGATGCATTGGAAGAGCAATTTGGCAACCTGTCCGACGAAAAGAGGCGGCCCGAGAATGATTGGAGCGAGCGCCAGCGAATCGAGGAGGCGCTTAAGGCTTCCGAGGTTCGCTACCGGCGGCTTTTCGAGACCGCTAAAGATGGCATCCTCCTACTGGATGCAGATACAGGACAGATCGCTGACGTAAACCCATTTCTGCAAGATCTGCTGGGCTACTCTCATACCGAGTTGATCGGCAGGACTCTTTGGGAAATCGGCCCGTTCAAAGATGTTGCTGCCAGCCAGAGCGCGTTTCGAAAATTACAAAGCCAGGAGTACGTCCGCTACGAGAACCTTCCCCTGGAAACAAAAGATGGACAGCACCGGCAGGTGGAGTTCGTCAGCAACGTCTATCTGGTGGATGGCCGGCGGGTGATTCAATGCAATATTCGCGATATTACAGCCCGAAAGCAAACTGAGGCCGAGGTACGGAAAGCGAATGAGGAACTGGTGGCTTTGGTCGCTGAGCTGAGAAACCGCGACCAGGAGATGCAGCTGCTCAATCGGATGAATGATCTGCTTCAGGCCTGCACGACCCAGGTCGAGGCTTATCAAGTGATTACCATGATCG
>JAGDMX010000040.1 GCA_017860725.1 Chloroflexota bacterium
ACCCGAGATGCCAGGATTAATGAGAGGAATGGCCCGTACCGCAGCGGTAGTTGGTACGGCAACAGCCACCCGCAATGCAGTTAACCGCCGACAGGCCGATAAGAACGTCCAGGCGTATTCCAACGCCATGGCTAATGCCGATGTACAACAGGCCCCACCAGAGCAGATGGAAGTTATGGCGGCAGCACCCGCTCAGGATGTGGATGTGATCTCGCAGCTCGAGCGCCTGGGTGCACTCAAAGCCCAAGGGCTGCTCACCGAAGAGGAGTTCGCCGCCCAGAAGGCGAAACTGCTCGGATTGTAAATTCGCAACAGTGCCTGGCACTGGTAGATGATGCTCTACCAGCGCCAGGCATGGATTTGATGCCTCAGCTCCAGCAACTCCCCGGCTGGTCGCGTGAGCGCTGACCCGTGAAAAGTATGTGGCGGAGGAAGGAACATATCCTTGGAACCGAGACTGAAATAAAGTCACAAAGATTAATATGGAGAATAAAGCGATGGCTACCGAGAAACCTAAAAAGAAGTTCACTTTTCCAACCGCTTTCACAATCCTGTTTATTCTGCTCATTTTGATCGCAGCCGCCACCTGGTTTGTCCCGGCCGGCTCGTATGACTACGACGCGGATGGCGCGCCGATCCCGGGCACTTACCACGAGGTGGAACCCAACCCGCAGAAGCTGCTCGTTAGCGCCCTCAAAGGCCCGATCAACGGCATGTACGGCATTGAAGATGAAACCGGCAACGTAGACGTGTGGAACTACGGCGAGCTGTTTGGCGCCATCGATGTCGCTTTGTTCGTGCTGATCATCGGCGGCTTCCTGGGCGTGACGATGAAGACCGGCGCCATCAATTCCGGGATTGCCTGGGTGGTGGGTAAGCTGAAGGGCAAAGAGAAATGGATGTTCCCCATCTTGATGACCATCTTCGCCATCGGTGGAACATCTTATGGTATGGCCGAAGAAACCCTGGCCTTTTATGCCCTGATCATCACCGTGATGCTGGCTGCCGGTTATGATGGTTTAACGGCTGGAGCATTAATCCTGCTAGGCGCCGGCATCGGCGTGCTCGGCTCAACCATCAATCCTTTCGCTACCGGCATTGCCTCCGGTTTTGCCGACACAACCATCAGTGAAGGAATCGTCGGGCGATTGGTGATACTGATCGTGGGCACAATCATCGGCATCATCTTCGTGATGCGCTACGCCGAGCGTGTCAAGAAGGAACCCTCTAAATCGCTGATTTATGACATGAAAGCCGAAAACGAGAAGCAATTCATGTCTGGCACGAGTGAAGGCACAGAATTTGGTAAATTCACAACCCGCCATAAGGTGATTCTGTTCCTGTTTTTCCTGGCCTTCGTGGTGATGGTGTATGGAGTGATCCCCTGGGAAGACCTGGGCCTGGCAGTCCCTACCTGGTGGTGGTGGTTCCCGGAGATGACAGCTAACTTCTTATTCTTCGGCATCCTGATTGGCATTATCGGTAAGCTATCCGAGAAAAACCTGGTGGATACATTCATCGATGGTGCGCGTGACATGCTCGGTGTAGCCTTGATCATCGGTGTGGCGCGCGGTATTACCGTGATCATGAATAACGGCCTGATCACCGATACTGTGCTGTACTGGGCGGAACAGGCAGTCGCCGGGCTTGGTAGTGTTGGGTTTATCATCGTGACCTACCTGCTCTACCTGCCGCTCTCCTTCCTGATCCCCTCCAGCTCTGGCCTGGCAACGGTTTCCATGCCGATCATGGCGCCGCTGGCCCAATTTGCAAACGTCCCCAGCTACCTGGTGGTCACTGCTTATCAGACTGCTAATGGCCTGGTAAACCTGGTTACTCCGACGTCGGCGGTCGTGATGGGCGGTTTAGCCATTGCCCGGGTAGGTTATGGTGTCTGGTGGAAGTTCGTCTGGCCGGTGCTGGCGTTGTTGTTTGTGCTCACCATCCTGGTGCTGGCGGGAGGCGTACTCCTAGCCTGAAAGCCGGAGAGACTATTGTCTATAACCTGGCGCAAGATCAAGACCTTACACTACTGATCAGTATCAAAAATAAGGAGATTTACCTATGGCATTCAATTTACGCAACCGCAACTTTCTCAAGGAGCTTGACTTCACCCCCGATGAGCTCAAGTTCCTGCTCAAGCTGTCGGCCGACCTGAAAGCGGCCAAGTACGGCGGCTACGAGCAGCAGCGACTGAAGGGCAAGAATATCGCCCTGATCTTCGAAAAGACTTCCACCCGCACGCGCTGTGCCTTCGAAGTGGCGGCTTACGATCAAGGTGCGAAGGTCACCTACCTGGGGCCATCCGGCTCGCAGATTGGTCACAAAGAGTCGATGAAGGACACCGCCCGGGTATTGGGACGCATGTACGACGGCATCGAGTACCGCGGCTTTGGCCAGGAGCTGGTGGAGATCCTGGGCCAGTACGCTGGGGTGCCGGTGTGGAACGGCCTGACCGACCAGTTCCACCCCACCCAGATGATCTGCGACATCCTGACCATGATGGAGCACAGCGACAAGCATCTCCACGAGATCGCCTACTGCTACCTGGGCGATGCCCGCAACAATATGGGCAACTCGCTGATGGTGACCGGCTGCAAGCTGGGCATGGATGTGCGCCTGTGCGCCCCCAAAGCCCTGTGGCCAGAAGAAGGATTAGTAAAGACCTGCCGGGAGATTGCTGCCGAGACCGGCGCCCGCCTGACCCTGACCGAGAGCGTGGCAGAAGGCGTCAAGGGCGTCGACTACCTGTACACCGATGTGTGGGTCTCGATGGGCGAGGCCAAGGAAGTCTGGGATGAGCGCATCAAGCTTCTCAAGCCTTACCAGATCAACATGGACGTGGTCAAGAAGACCGGCAATCCCAAGGTCAAGTTCATGCACTGCCTGCCGGCCTTCCACAACCGTGAGACCAAGGTGGGCGAGGATATCTACCAGAAGACCGGGTTGGAGAGCCTGGAAGTGACCGAAGAGGTGTTCGAGTCCGAGATGTCCATCGTCTTCGCCCAGGCAGAGAACCGCATGCACACCATCAAGGCGATCATGGTCGCCACGCTGGGAGACTGAGATTATCAATATTAACGTGGATTCGGGATAAAAGGATTTTGGGTTTATTTTGGGCAGCGGAGCCGCCCAAAATAAACCCAAAACACCCCTTATTTCCTTATCCCGAACTGACTTAATATTAATCTGTGTGTACATCGTGGAATTTCTCCACGATGTACACACAGAAAAAAAGGAAACCCAGAGAGCATCAGGAATAGAACCATGCTAGAAAACATAGACTCCCACCTCGCAGCCCAGCAGGCGCCATTGAAAGCCGCGCTGGTGGAGCTGGTGCGCATCCCCAGCGTATGCGATGAAGGTGCCGGTGGATATCCGTTTGGCGCGGCGATCGACCAGGCTTTGCGCAAGGCGCTGCAAATCGCCGGCGATCTTGGTTTTAGGACCCAATACGGCGACGGCGGGTACTATGGCTATGCCGAGGTTGGCGAGGGGGCAGAAATGCTTGGCATCCTGGGGCACCTGGATGTTGTGCCTCCCGGCAAACTGGAGGACTGGGAGCATGACCCATTCGACCCGATTGAGAAGGATGGCATGCTGTACGGACGCGGCACGCAAGATGACAAAGGCCCGCTGCTGGCGGCATTGTTTGCCGTAAAAGCTCTAATGGATGCCGGGATTAAGTTCAACAAACGCGTGCGCTTCATCTTTGGCGCCGATGAAGAAACCCTGTGGCGCTGCATCAACCGCTACAAAGAGAAGGAAGAGCTGCCCGGCATGGGCTTTTCACCCGATTCGAAGTTCCCGGTCACGTATGCAGAAAAGGGATTGCTTCAACTACGCCTGGAAGGCAGGAATGATAGTGGAGTCAGGCTTGCCGGTGGGTCGGCTTTCAACGCGGTGCCAGATTTCGTACTCTACGATGGCGTGCGGCAGGATGACCTGGCGAGAAAGCTGACCGAGCTGGGTTTTGCTTTCGAGCGCAGAGAGAATGGCATCGAAGTCAAGGGCAAAGCCGCCCATGCCATGATCCCTGAGGAAGGCATTAACGCTATTGCCCGCCTGTGCATTGCGCTGCGAGCCATTGGCATCCATTCGAAAGCCATCGATTTTGTTGCTCAGGAAATCGGGGAGGATCCCAACGCCAGGCGCATCTTCGGCGAGTACGCCGATGCACCATCCGGCAAGCTCAAGTTCAACCTGGGGATGGTTGATCTCGGCGAGCTGGAACAGCTCTCGATCGATTCTCGCATCCCGGTCACCGTGCCGAAAGCAGAGATAGTATCGAAGCTGAGCACTGCGGCTGCCAGATATGGGCTGGCGTACAAAGAGTTTGATTGGCTAGCACCCTTGTATCTTCCCCAGGATCATTTCGTTGTCACAACATTGATGAATGTTTACCGCCAATACAGCGGTGATACGGTAACGGAACCAAGGTCTTCGGGCGGGGCCACCTATGCTCGTGCCATGGACAACTGCGTGGCGTTCGGCGCGCTGACTGTCGATGAGCTGCTGACAGAGCACCAACCCAATGAGCGGGCTGTGCTCCAGAATTTGTACAAAGCTATGGAAATCTATGCTCATGCCGTATTTGAGTTGACCAGGTAAAGCGAAAATCAAATTGATGTGATAGCTAACAAAATCACGAACCAGACGTTGTTGGAGTAGAGTGAAAAAATGAAAACTGATCTGCCCAACAAAGAAAAAGAAATTCGCGAGCCGTCCCTGCTCGATGCGCTGATTCCGCTGATCTTCATGATCGCGCTGCTGGCGACCTCGATCGTGTTATTCGGGATTGATGCAGCCCTAGGCCCGCTACAGGTGGCGTTGCTAATGAGCGCAGTGGTAGCGGCGGTCGTTGCTCACAAGAACGGTCATTCCTGGGAAAGACTGGGGGAGGAGATCGTTAAAGGTATCTCAGTGGCAATGAGCGCCATCATGATCCTACTGATGGTCGGAGCGCTGATCGGGGTTTGGAACATGTCTGGCACGATTGCCACGATGGTGTATTACGGGATCAAATATATCGATCCAACCTGGTTTTACCTGGCGGCAGCATTACTCACCGGGATGATCGGGATCGTCACCGGCAGCTCCTGGACCACGGCCGCAACGTTGGGAGTGGCGTTTATCGGCATGGCTAATGCGATCGGCGCATCAACGGCGATAACTGCCGGGGCAGTGATCTCTGGGGCTTATTTTGGCGACAAGATGACCCCTCTGTCTGAAACGACCATCTTAACCCCGCAAATTGTGGGCAGCAATGTCTATGCCCATATCAGCAGCATGGCTAAAGCTACCGTGCCGGCTTACCTGATTGCTCTCGTCATTTTCTTCTTTATCGGAAGAAGTGTCGATATACCCCCGGTAGATACGACAGCCACGCTTCAGGCCCTGGAGTCAGCCTACAACATCAGCCTGTGGAATCTGCTGCCTGTCCTGGTTTTGCTGCTGCTCGGACTTCGAAAATACCCGGCTTTTCTCTCTATATTGATCGGAACTCTGGTCGGTGCTCTGGTTGCTATAATCTTACAGCCCCAGGTTGTCATCGCGTTTGCCAACGATCCCAGCCTGAGCTACTGGCTGGCTTCGCTAAAAAGCGTTTGGACGGCGATGGCCAACGGCTTCACCGCCTCAACAGGCTACGAAGAAATCGATACTCTGTTCTCGGGCGGAGGCATGGACAGCATGCTGACGACGATCTGGTTGATCCTGGGAGCGATGTCTTTTGGCGCCATGATGGACTATGGAGGCTTCAACGCTCGCCTGATCACGCCGGTCATTGGCCGGATTAAGTCCGCGGGTGGCACCATCGCCACGGTGATGTTAACCTCTTTAGGATTCAACATCGTTGCCGGCGACCAATATATCGCCATTGTGCTGCCGGCGCGCATGTTCATGGTCGAATTCCGCAAACGCGGTATCCATCCGGAAACCCTGGCGACCGCGGTAGAAAACTCCGGGACGGTCACCTCTCCGTTGATTCCGTGGAACTCATGCGGCGCATACATGTCGGCTACACTGGGTGTATCCACGTTTGTGTATTTTCCATACTGTTTCTTCAACTTCCTCAATTTTCTCCTGGGCATGGTCTACGGATTTGCAGGCATTAACGTCCAGCGTTTGGATCCGGAAAAACCACTCCCGGCAGAGCCTCTGGCCGAAGTTCCTATGGTCGTACAGGATAGATGATGGATGCTGTGATACTTCCGGAGGCAATTGGGCGCACTTCGACCGAAGAGTCGGATCTGCTCGAATGCCTGCGGAAACTGGGCAAGGGTCTGATCGCTTCCGGCACATCAGTGGGTGTGGTGGAGAACACTCTGACTGAGATAGCTCTGGCTTACGATACGGAATGCGAAATTATGGCCTTGCCGAACTACATCCCCCTGATTACATTTTTGCCTAGTGCACGTGTTTTGCTAAGCGTAACCAGCATCTTGAGCGAAGATCTGCAGAGTGCAGCCATCGGGCTGGGCGAGATGGTGATCCTGATGATCTCCATTGCGTTGGGAGTGCTACTGGGCACGTTAGTGATCTCGCCCTATAAGTTCGTTCCTGTCGCGGCGCGGGGCAGTCAATTTCACGATCAACGGACATAGCCAATGTTAACCACTATTCTGTACATTGTACTGGCAATCCTGCTCCTCACAACAGTATTTATCGTGGTGCGAACGATCATTTTCGAAAGGTCGTTCGGCGCCGTGGAAAAGATCGAAGGCGTCCCAGTAGATGACCAGCAAGTCGCCGAGCATTTGGCGGCGGCGGTGCGCTGCCAGACTGTCCCCTTGGATGAAGAAGGTACACCGGATCCACAAGCATTTGAGCAGCTACACCAGATGCTGAAAGAGACTTACCCACAGGTGCATAAGAAACTAAAACGCGAAGTGGTTAATGGTTACAGCCTGCTGTACACCTGGCAAGGCAGTCGGCCTGAGCATGAGCCTGTCATGCTGATGGCTCATCAGGATGTCGTATCCGCAGACCCTAGCGAGTGGACTCACCCACCTTTCGAGGGCACTATTTCCGACGGTTTTATCTGGGGGCGCGGCACTCTGGACATCAAAAATCAGCTGATTGGCATCATGGAAGCGGCCGAAATCTTACTGCAGCAGGGCTATAAACCTGAACGCACCATCCTGTTTGGGTTGGGGCATGACGAAGAGACCGGCGGTGTGAATGGCTGCAAGCTGATGGGTCAGCTGCTCAAGCAGCGCGGCGTTCACCTGGCCGGAATAGTCGATGAGGGAGGCGGGATCAGCGCCGGGCTGGTGCCCGGTGTGCGCGGTGTGGAGGCCTTGATCGGTGTAAGCGAAAAAGGTTATTTGACAGTGGAGTTCACCGTCAACAGCAAGCCCGGACATTCATCTACACCGCCGCCCCAAACCTCCATTGGGATCCTGGCGCGCGCCCTGACTCGCCTGGAAACCCACCCCATGCCAACCCACCTGCGCCGGCTGCGTCCACTATATCATGGCATTGGCAAGGCGGCTCCAATTACCCTGCAAGTCGCCTTTGCGAATATCTGGCTGTTTGGCCCATTATTGAAACGCTGGCTGGTGCCTAACCCGGAGATGAATGCCAGCATACGCACTACTACCGCCCTGACAATTATCAACGGTGGTGTGGAAGATAACACCATACCGGCTGAGGCAAAGGCTATCGTCAACTTTCGCCTGTTGCCGGGCGATACGATTGCCGATGTATTATGGCATGTCAAGAGAGTAATTAAGGACGAGCGAGTGAAATACAAGCCGGTTGAAGGCAAGTTCAACGAAGCCCTTCCTACCTCACCCAGCATCGGTCCGGCTTATAAAGGCCTCCATACTGTGATTCGCCAGGTATTCGATAACCCGCCCGTAGCACCATTCGTCATGTTGGGAGGCACCGACTGTCAGCATTTTGTGCCGGTATGCGACAACATCTATCGGTTTACCTCCCTGGTGATGGACGAGAGTTTCCGCGGCCTGGAGCACGGCATCGACGAGCGCATCCCGGTCGAGGGTATGGGAAAGATGGTTAAGTTTTATGCCCAACTGATGCAAGTTTGGGGTACCAAAGAAATGGTTATTAATTAGATTAGAAAGGAGTCAACAATGAGGATCGTTGTAGCGCTAGGTGGAAATGCCTTACTCAAACGCGGTGAACCGATGACCCATGACGTTCAACGCGCAAACATTAAAGTTGCGGCGCAGGCCTTAGCACCAGTCGCACAGCAGCACCAGCTTGTACTGGCGCACGGCAACGGCCCGCAGGTAGGCCTGCTGGCGTTGCAGGCGTCCGCATACAAAGATGTCGAGGCTTATCCATTGGATGTATTAGGGGCGCAAACCGAGGGCATGATCGGCTACATGATTGAGCAGGAGCTGGGTAACCTGTTGCCCTTTGAGGTGCCATTTGCCACGATATTGACCATGGTCGAAGTCGATCCGGATGACCCAGCCTTTCAGAATCCAACCAAGTTTGTCGGTCCGGTGTATGAAAAAGAAGAAGCCGACCGGCTGAAAGCAGAGAAAGGCTGGGTGTTCAAGCAAGATGGGGCAAAGTGGCGCCGGGTGGTGCCTTCCCCACTGCCCAAGCGGATTTTTGAGATCCGGCCGGTCAAGTGGCTACTGGAGCGGGGTACAATCGTGATATGCGCAGGTGGCGGCGGCATTCCCACCATGTACGAGCATGGGAAGCAACGCTGGCTGACCGGCATCGAAGCCGTCATCGACAAAGACCTGGCCAGTGAGCTGCTGGCGCGTGAAGTGGAGGCCGACCTGTTCGTCATCGCTACCGATGTGGACGGCGTTTACCTGGATTGGGGTAAGCCGGAGCAGCGCAAGCTGGGTCGGGTAACTATCCAAGAACTGAGAGCACATCCTTTTCCGGCTGGCTCGATGGGCCCCAAAGTCGAGGCCGCCATTCAATTCGTTGAAAAGACCGGTAAGCGCGCCGCCATTGGCTCGTTGCAGGATATCGAGAAAATTGTGGCCGGCGAGGCCGGGACGAATGTCTATCCAGAGTGAAGCGTAAACCAATTCAATCAATACAAGACCGTCAGACTGAGTAAAACCAGAAGGAGATTATAAAAATGAGTAATGAATTTGGTGTAAATTCAGAAGTTGGCAAGCTCCGTAAGGTGATCGTTCACCGGCCGGAGCTCAGCTTGAAACGCCTCACCCCTAGCAATCATGACGATTTGCTGTTCGACGATGTCTTGTGGGTAGAGCGCGCCCAATGGGAGCATGACCAATTTGTCAAAGCCATGCGTGACCGCGGCATTCAGGTGTTCTACCATGTGGATCTGCTTGGTGAAGCACTGGCTTCATCCGATACCGCCCGGCAAAACACGATTCAGATGGTGGCATCAGAATATACCGTGGGCTGGTCGTTGGTGGATGAAGTGCGCGATTTTTTGTCGAAGATGAAGCCAGATGTCCTCGCCAGACACCTGGTTGGCGGATTGACCATCGGCGAGATGGAGGCCGGGGGCTTCGACCTGGCGAAGTTCAGGCAGATATCCCTGGGGGCGGCGGCGGTGGCTTTGGCCAGTGATGCAGGCTATTTCGTCATTCCCCCAGTGCCGAACTCGCTATTCCAGCGTGATCCATCCTGCTGGATTTACAACGGTGTGACGGTTAATCCGATGTATTGGCCTGCCCGGCGCCGGGAATCGCTTAATATGTTGATTATCTACCGCTACCACCCCATGTTCCAGGATGCCGGTTTCGAGTTCTGGTATCCGGAACAGAATTATGATGAGAGCTTTAGCATCCAGGACTTCGGCAAGGCCTCCATGGAAGGTGGCGATGTTCAACCTATTGGCAACGGCACAGTGGCGATCGGCATGAGCGAGCGCACACAAGCCCGCATGATCGAGATGGTCGCAAAATCGCTCTTCGAAAAGGGCGGCGCCGAGCGGGTCATCGTGGCTGTGATGACCAAAGACCGTGCCCACATGCACCTGGATACTGTCTTTACTTTGCTGGATCGGGATATTGCCACCGCCTTCCCCAAGGTGGTCAACAACATCCGCGCTATCAGCCTGCGTCCAGGCAAAAAACTAGGCGATTTCCACGTAACCGAGGAGAAGAGCTTCCTGGATGCAGTGGCCGATGCGCTCAAGGTCAAGCAGCTCACCATCGTTGAAACCGGCGGAGACGAGTACCAAATGCAGCGCGAGCAGTGGGATGATGCCAATAACACGGTAGCGCTGGAGCCGGGGGTGGTGGTCTCCTATGAGCGCAACACCTTCACCATTGCTAAGATGCGCCAGGCCGGGGTAGAAGTCGTTACCATCGCCGGCTTCGAACTGGGCAAGGGTCGCGGTGGCGGGCACTGCATGACTTGCCCGATCTTACGGGATGGGATATAGGAGGAGGTAACGATGAACAAAGTCTGGCCATGGGTAGCGGGTGTTGTTGTTGGCCTGCTCATTATCGGTTTATTGTTTGCCGCCAGCTCGGACCGGCAATCCTACTGGGTTGCCAGAGGAACCGTTCCAAGGGCTATTCAAGTGACCCGTGTCGAAGACATCACCTTAGTCCGATTCCCGTGCGGCATGCGAGCAGGATCTATACGGACGGCTAACGAGTGCGGATTTTACGTTTGGAAGAAGTGATCCAAGCGATGCCAGTCCACTGAATCGTGCAGGTGGTATGCCTTGCCAAACTCTTTCCTGACAGCAATCTTGCCAATCTTGTGCGACGGTTTCACTTCTCACTGGTTATCCATTTGGCAGGCGCGATAGTAGCCGCGAAGGAGTAACTGGTTCAGACGATATTGAACCTTGATAATTAGTTAGCGAGTTGGCAGTTTTACAGTTGACGGGCTATGACGCCGGAAGCGTTCGAGAACAGCGGTAAAATGGTAGGTTTCTTCCCCGTGCTGAGGTTTCGGCGGCTGTAGTTATGTCGTTCGTGCATTAAATCGGCATATTGCCGGTAAGAAGTGTCGTAACGAATTCAATCATTGAGTGTTTAGCTTAGGAAAGGATTAGCACATGGCTAAGGATAAGAGCAAGAAAAAGAAGAAGGGCAAAGAGCTAGAAACAGCAGGCAAAGTTGTCGCTGCTGCAACAGAGCAAGTCTCTGGAGAGCCCAAGCCCAACATGAGCCGCAAAGATTTTGAGAAGGAGATGGAAAAGCTCCAGGTCGAGCTGGTTAAGCTCCAGGAATGGGTCAAGTTCAGTGGCGCGAAAATCTGTGTCCTGTTCGAGGGTCGCGATACAGCCGGCAAGGGAGGTGTGATCAAGCGTATCACCGAACGGGTAAGCCCGCGCGTCTTTCGAGTAGTGGCGCTGGGAACTCCAACCGATCGGGAGAAATCACAAATGTACTTCCAGCGCTACATACCTTACCTGCCAGCAGCGGGTGAGGTGGTGCTGTTCGACCGCAGCTGGTACAACCGGGCGGGCGTTGAACGTGTGATGGGCTTTGCCACGCCGGAGCAGGTTGAAACCTTTCTGAGGAACACCCCCTGGGTTGAAAATTCGATCATCCAATCCGGTGTCATCCTGATCAAGTACTGGCTGGAAGTGGACATGGAGGAGCAGGCCAAGCGTTTTCAGGAGCGCAATGATGATTATCGCAAGATCTGGAAGCTCAGCCCAATGGATGTGCAGGCCCAAGCGCGCTGGTATGACTACTCAAGAGCGCGCAATGCTATGTTCGCCGCCACGGACACCCCGCAATGCCCCTGGTACGTGGTGCCCTCCAATGACCAACGCCGGGCGCGGCTGAACTGTATCACCCACTTCTTAAGCCTGATCCCCTACGAAGAGGTGCCGCGCGAGCCAATCAAATTCCCCAAGCGTCAGGCGAAGGGCGATTACAAAGAACCTGACTATCCCTATCGCTATGTGCCGGAAAAGTTTTACATTAACCCCAGAAGCGGTCGGCAAAGAGCTGGGGGTCGATCCTTCCATGGGATTGAGCGCAGCCGAGGCGCAACAGCGGCTGCAGAAGTATGGCCCGAATCGCCTGGCAGAGAAGAAGAAAAAGTCAGGATTGCAGTCATTTCTAGAACAGTACCAGGACCTGATGCAATTCGTCCTGCTTGGCGCGGCGATCATCAACCAGATCTTCACCGGAGAATGGGGAACCACGCTGGTGTTGGTCGGCCTGACGGTCTTCAACGCCGTCTTGGGCATGCGCGGCGAGGCCAAAGC